>JACMLS010000404.1 GCA_014379485.1 Bacteroidia bacterium
GGTCAAGCTTTACGCATTTATTATAGTTGACAAGGGCGTTCTGGTAATCTTCAAGATTCTCATAACACTCACCAATGTAATAAAGCGCTGCCGGATCTGGTTTTTCGTGATGAAAAGTTTCTTTATACACTGCAATGGCATCATGAAATCTTCCAAGCTGTGCCAATGAATTTCCTTTATTAAAGTATGCCGAAGAAAAATCAGGATGAATAGTTACCGCAAAATCATAAGCATCTATTGCATCTTCAAAACGACCTAACCTGTTGCAGGCAATTCCCAGACTGAACCAGGCGTAGTGGTTATAAGGAAAATCATCTAAATATTTCTGAAAAAACTCTACGGCCTCTTCTTTTTTGTTTGCCACTTCAAAACAAAGAGAAAGCTCACTTAAAATTACGTCGTTCTTAGGGTTTAATGTCAAACCTTTTTTCAGGTAGAATAAAGCGTTATCGTATTCTGTTTTATTAATGAATTCAACACCAAGAGACAGGTAAACTTCATCTGGCTCGGTAGAATATTTTACTGCGGTTTTGTAATTTTCTATTGCCTGTTCGCTTAAACCCATTTGGCTGTAAATGAAGCCGCGGGTCATGTAAAGGTCAGCTTCTGTACTATCAACCAATTCAAGGTCGTTCAATATTTTTAATGCTTCAGCAGTTTTTTGCATAGAAGCCAGGTATTGAGCTTTGCTGATTTTAAAAGATGAGTTAGAAGGGTATTGCTCCATTGCAGCATCAAGTGCAGGCAACAACATTTCTGCGTTTTGCGACTGAAAATAATGTTCTATGATGTCCTCGTAGTCATCCGTATCGAAAAAGATAAATGCCCCCGTGGCAATCATACTTTCGAACTTAAGAATCAGTTCCTTAAAATCAGATTCGTTAAAATCTTCTCCTTCTTCGCTCATAATAATCTCTTAATCAAATATACAAAAAAGCGGGCGAAGCTAAGAATTTTTTTTAAACAGCCATTCGACGATTCTGTTAAGAAATCGTTTGAATGGCGTGTAATAATTGTGCAAGGAATTTTACTTTTGCTATCCCGATTTAAACACCATCAAATGCCACAGATTGCACAGATTACAGGCACAGATTATTTTTTTATTAATCTGCGAAAAAAATCTGTGCTAATCTGTGAAATCTGTGGCAAAAAACAAGCGGTGAATTTAATCGGCAGCAATTTTTATTTAGATAAATTTAACTTTTACAGATGACATTAATTAAATCAATATCAGGAATTCGCGGAACAATTGGTGGTAAACCCGGCGAAGGTCTGAGTCCGGTGGACATTGTAAAATTTACTGCCGCTTACGGAACTTTGATTAAGAAAGATGCCAAAAAAGATAAATCTGTTGTTGTGGTAGGAAGAGATGCAAGGCTCTCTGGCGCAATGGTAAACAAATTAGTTTGCGGAACTTTGATGGGAATGGGTTTTGATGTAGTTGATGTTGGTTTGAGTACAACGCCCACGGTAGAAATGGCAGTTACAGAATTAAAAGCCCTGGGCGGAATTATTCTTACAGCAAGCCACAATCCTAAACAATGGAACGCTTTAAAATTACTGAACCATAAAGGAGAATTTATTAATGAAGCAGAAGGCAAAGAAGTTTTAGCGCTTGCAGAACAAGAAAATATTGAGTTTGCAGATGTAAACGCATTGGGAAAAATTACTTTGCGCGATGATCTGCTGCAGTTTCACATAGATAAAATTCTTAAACTGTCTTATGTAGATGTTGCTGCAATTAAAGCAAAGAAATTTAAAGTAGCTGTTGATGCTGTAAACTCAAGCGGAGGTTTTGCAGTGCCAATGTTATTAGAAGCTTTAGGAGTAGAAAAAATTGAAAAAATAAATTGTGAGCCCGATGGAAATTTTGCTCACAATCCTGAACCATTGCCTGAACATTTGCGCGATCTTTCAAAGCTTGTAACAAAAACAAAAGCTGACCTTGGAATTTCTGTTGATCCGGATGTTGATCGTTTGGCTTTGGTGTGCGAAGACGGAGAAATGTTTGGCGAAGAATATACTTTAGTTGCTGTTGCAGATTACGTTTTAAAATCTCACAAAAAAGGCAACACCGTTTCTAATTTAAGCAGCACACGTGCCTTGCGCGATATTACTGAAAAGAACGGCGGAACTTACACCGCAAGCGCTGTAGGAGAAGTAAACGTTGTTGAGATGATGAAAAAAACAAAAGCCGTAGTTGGAGGAGAAGGAAATGGCGGTATTATTTTGCCCGAATTACATTACGGAAGAGATGCATTAGTTGGTATCGCCATTTTCTTAACTCATTTGGCCAAATACGGAAAAACTGCCAGCATGCTGCGCGCCTCTTATCCCGATTATTTTATTTCTAAAAACAAAATAGAATTAACACCCGAAATTAACGTAGATAAAGTTTTAGAAAAAGTAAAAGCCAAATACAAAAAGCAACCCATTAATTGTATAGATGGTGTAAAAATAGAGTTCGATAAAGAGTGGGTGCATTTGAGAAAATCAAATACAGAACCGATTATTAGAATTTATTCTGAAAGCGAATCGCAATCTACTGCAGAGAGTTTGGCGAAGAAGTTGATTACGGATATTAAGGAACTTATAAAAGAAAAGTAGATGTCTGTAATAAACGCTATTCGAACCGGTTTAATTAGTTTGATTTTGTTTTCTTTTTTTTCGTGCGGAAGCAGAAAAGGAGGTGGCAAAACAGAAGAGATAAAAGGAATTGAAATTACCCGCTCCGATGCCGGAAAAACAATTTCGCTTAAGCAAAACGATTTGGTAAAACTTAAATTGAGTGAGTGCATTGGCTGCGACCCGTCAAAATACGCATGGGAGATCTTAAAAATTGATTCTGCAGTAGTTAAGATCGCAAACATAGAATTCAAATCAAGCGCCTGTACAGATTGCGATGGAGGTTATGGACTTAAAACATATTCTTTACTCGCAAAAGAGAAAGGAAACACAGAGTTTGTAATTGCAATTTTGAATGATA
>JACMLS010000041.1 GCA_014379485.1 Bacteroidia bacterium
AAAAGAACTTCTGAAATTGGAAAATCACCGATAAAGCCTTGCCTGAGCCGTGAAAAATTTGCTGAAGTTTCTGACTGAAATACCCCAAAACAGGTATTGCCCGTTTATTTATTCAATCTAATTTTGCCTTATAAATTTTAAACCAATAATTATGAATAATTTGTTTTCAAAGACCGCAATGTGTGCGCTGGCTTTAATAGTTGTAACCTCTTGCAAAAAAGATAAAACAGAAGATCCAGCACCAACTCCTGCAACCGGTTATACAATACCCACTACTTATAATTTCACCAACCTTAACTATTCGGGGCAAACCACCCGCCTGATAATGCTCGATTCCATTACCAATTATATGAAAAAAGGAAATAATGGAATTCTTTTAAGCGGAACACAAATGAAAAATATGTATTCCAATACAGGCAGCCCTTTCGGCGACGCTGCATTGGATGGGAGTGGTAAACAACTGAAAAATAAAACTTATTCTTTAGAGCAAAGTTATTTTGACGGCTTATTTGATTCACTCGCAATTGTCAGTCAATCTGGTACAAGCGTAGGTTCAAATGGCGTTGCGGGTGTTGTAACAAGCACGGCAAATCCTTCAAAAAAATATTTAATGGATAAAAACGGGCTGGAATATGCGCAGGTAATTAGAAAACAATTGATGGGTGCCGTTTTTTATTTCCAGGCAATAGAAACGTATCTTGCAAGTCTTCCTACAGATGATAATACTACGATTGTAGCAGGAGAAGGAACCGTAATGGAACACCATTGCGATGAAGCATTCGGATATTTTGGCGTTCCGGTTGATTTTCCGGTAAATTTAAGCGGCATTAAATATTGGGGAGACTATTGTAATGAAGTAAACCCCGCCGTTGCTGCAAATACGCCTTTAATGAATGCGTTTATAAAATTAAGGGCCGCGGTTTCAAATAAAGACAACACCACACGCGATGCGCAGGTTGTAATTATCCGCCAGCAGTGGGAAAGGGTTGTGGCCGGCGCCGCAATTCTTGAACTGACAGAGGCTAAAACGAATTTTTCTGATGACGCAGTCCGCAATCACGTGCTTTCTGAAGCCGTTGGATTTATTAACTCTTTAAAATATAATTCAAACAAACAGATCTCAACTACACAGATAAATACAGCGCTTTCCTCGCTCGGAACAAATTTTTACACGATAACTATTACTGACATTGATAACTCTATTAATACTATCAACGCAGTGTACAACTTTAATCTGAGCTTATTTTAATTTTTTGTTATCAGAATATATTTTAAATCTTAAAAAATGAAAAAAACAAAAACAGTATGGATATTTAGTATGACCTGCCTCATTTTTGTTTTTTTTATTTTTTCCTGCAAGAATAAAAAAGAGGAAGAAGCAACGCCTGAAGATTCATTTGATAAAAGCGGGATGCTTGCAAATTACGCAGACAACCTTATCGTTCCTTCCTATAGCGCATTAAAAATTTCCATTGATTCATTGGCGTATCTTAATAGCCAGTTTGTGTCAAACCCCGTTCTGAGCTCTTTAACGGATTTGCAGTCCGGATTTCAGACTGCTTACCTTTCCTATCAGCAGGTTTCTGTTTTTGAATTTGGGCCGGCCGAAACGGAATTGCTCCGCGCCAGTTTTAATGTTTTTCCCTGCGACACTGTGCAGATAAATTCCAATATAAGTTCCGGGATTTACGACCTTGCTTCTGCCTCAAATGCAGATGCAAAAGGATTACCTGCACTAGATTTTTTATTGTACGGAAGCAGCCAGAACAATACACAAGTGCTTGCAAAATTTACTACGGCAACTGACGCTGCAAATGCAAAAACCTATCTTACCGCGTTAATTAATGAATTGAAAACTAAATCTGACGCGGTTAATGCGGGCTGGGTTAGTTATGCCTCCGGTTTCAAAAGTAATACGGGCAGTGATGTAAGCGGTTCCATAGGGCAGCTTGTAAATCAATTAAATTATGATTTTGAATTGCTTAAAAATTCCAGGATCGGAATTCCATTAGGAAAAAAAACATTGGGCGTGCCATTACCTGAAAAAGCAGAAGCCTTTTACAGCCAGCAATCTTTAGTGCTTGCAATGAAAAATTTAGAGAGTATTGAAAATATTTATCTTGGAAGAGACGCCCAGAATAATGACCGCCTTGGTTTGGATGACTACCTCGTTCATGCAGGCGCTCAATATACCTCCGGAACTTTGAACGATGCAATTAAAAACAAATTTGTTTCTGCTAAATCCAAGCTTGCCTTAATCAGCGGCCCCCTTTCACAAGCAGTAGTTTCTGATCCGGCCACGGTTGATCTTGCTTATGCAGAGCTTCAGCAATTGGTTGTGCTTTTAAAAGTAGATATGCCATCTGCTTTAGGTGTTTTAATTACCTACCAGGATAATGACGGCGATTAAACAATTTCTATTTCCTGCGTTTTGAATTTAAGAACAGGCATTCTGAAAAAACATATTACCGAACAGGTGCACATTGCGCCGCTGATTGTATTTCGCATACTGTTTGGAGTTATGATGCTGGGCGGTGTTACCAGGTTTATGCTTAAGGGCTGGGTGGCCGACCTGTATGTAAAACCCGCCTTTTACTTTACTTATTATGGTTTTGAGTGGGTAAAACCTTTAGGAGAAACGGGAATGCACACGCTCTTTTTTTTAATGGGCTTTGCTGCATTAATGATGTCTCTTGGTTTTTTATATCGTTTTTCGGCCATTGCTTTTTTTTTAAGTTTTACTTATGTCGAACTGATTGACAAAAGCAATTACCTCAACCACTATTACTTTGTAAGCATCATCGCTTTCTTAATGATCTTGCTACCGGCGGGTAACTATTTTTCTATTGATACGCTTATAAGGCCTGCAAAAAAAGCTACACATGTTCCGCGCTGGTGTATCCTTATCATACAATTTCAGCTTGGCATTGTCTATTTTTTCGCGGGCATTTCAAAACTAAACCCCGATTGGCTGTTGCGCGCCCAACCGCTGCGCACCTGGCTTCCGCCTCATACTAATTTACCTGTTATAGGATATTTTATGGACAAACTCTGGATAGCTTATTTTTTCAGCTGGTTTGGCGCTGTTTATGATTTATGCATTCCCTTTATGCTTTGCTTTAAAAAAACGCGAAAACTCGCCTATTTTCTTGTGCTGGTTTTCCATATTTTAACTGCCATGCTTTTCCAGATCGGTATGTTCCCTTATGTAATGATCGTTTGTACGCTTATTTTTTTTCCTGAAGCATTTCACCTGAAAATTATTGGCAGGATAAAGAAACTGGTACAACACGTGTCAAAAAAAAA
>JACMLS010000405.1 GCA_014379485.1 Bacteroidia bacterium
CCTCTGGAGTAAAAAACATAATAATATGCGACAGAAAGGGTGCTATTAGCAAATTAAGCGAAGGGCTAGATAGCTCAAAGCTCGAACTTTCTCAAATTACAAACCCAAATAATATTTCTGGCAAATTAGAAGAAGTTTGCGATTGCATTCCTGAAAAATTTATCAGCAAGAGAAGGCTTATATAAAATAATTTCATAGTTCGATCCTTTTCTAGTTTAGAACAATTTTTTTCACAATTCTTTTTCCATCGGTTATCAGTTGAACAAAATAAATTCCTTTTGATTTACAACTCAAATCAATTATCTGATTCACATCACCACCACAAACTTTACTCAACACACAATTTCCAAGCACATCATACACACAAATTTTTGCACCTGTATTTTTTTTATTCAGATTAACAGTGAAAATCCCTGAACCCGGATTTGGATAGACAGAAATATCTGTTCTACTATTCTTTTCTTCAACAGAAACCGGATCTAAAGGCAGAGTAACTTTAAATAATCTTCCGGCGCCCATGTAAGAATACTCTATTATGTAAAGAATGTTTCCGTCTAAATACGTGTCAACAGGATTCAAAAAATTATTTACGATAGTAGTCACCTGCATTTGATATTCTCCTGCACCGTCGGGACTAAGTTCTATGTGAAGGAGATCCTGGCCGGGATCGCAAATTGCGCCCATGTTACCAAAAGGATCAAGTCCGCTTGAGTCTGCGCCTATTGTAAAGCAAACAGCAAATCCGCTTCCTTTTAAATCTGCTGCCAGAATATTTTTACGATCAAACTCTAAACCTAAAGCGCAACGGTGCGGCGTAAAACTGCTGACGAAATTTCCGCTTGTACTTCCATCATTTACTGATCCTGAATTTTCTCTGTACTTATCTGCATCAGGCCCCATATTTTTTATAGAGGGCGTGAATGTAATTCCTGACGACGAAGGAAAGGCGGGATCGTTATGATAATAACCATTTAAATAGGAATTGGAGCTTTGATTTAATAAAGCATCATTAGCCGGCACATAACCCGGAAATTGTTGCGGATTATTATTGCCTCCTGCAATCCACGGAAAACCATAATGTTTTCCTTGCCTTATCCAGTTCAGCTCATCCGGATCATCGCGGTCGCCTGAATTTTCTGTGGCAAATAAATTATCATTGAGATCAAAAGCAAGATCAAATGAGTTGCGCGTTCCGTCTGCATACAAATACTGGCTTAATGAGGCAGCGTTGTTGGGCAAAATTAAATTTACCGAATTGGCAGGAATGCGAAAAATAGCTGATGTTAAAGGTTCTTCGCGCAGGCCCGGATACAAATTGTAATTATTTTGCTCTTCGCCATGATCTGTGCGCGAACCACTGCTGAAATATAAATAAGTTGAATCTGGACTTACTACAATGCCACTGAAGCCATGATCGTACCAGGTATAACTTTGAGCATAAGGATCTGTAGTGGCAACATTTACCCAAGACCTTAATCCGTTTGGTTGCAGCACAGCTTTTTTTATCATACCAATATTTTGCGTAGAATCGATTAACTGATTTCCGATTAAAAACAAAGAGCTGTCAATAAAAGCCATACCCTGCAAAAAATCTATACCATGATCTGCAGAAGTATAAAGTAAAACATCATAGGGAGAAGTGTTGATGTTTTTAATCTCATAAACATTTCCGATTGATGTGATGTAAAAAAGATTTCCGCTTACCGGATCTTTGGCAACACGCGCACACTTTTCATTTACGTTCATTACAAATTGCACGGTCACATCTGCACGAAGTGAAACAGGCATGGTTTGGGAGCTTGCCGCTATCGGAATAAAAAGCAGGGCAAGTTTTAATTGGCGGCAGTAGTTATTTTTCTTCATCATTTATTTATTTTAGATCCAATTTTTTTTACCAGGTAATTTTTTATGTTTAATTTAATTTTTCGTTGGGGATAAAATTTCAATAAAATAAAAAGCCGGAAGAATCCCACCGGCTTTTTATTCAGAGATTATTTTAAAGATATTTTAATCGCGTTTCGCACATCACCTCTTAAAATGTCTGCAAAATAAATTCCCGCTGCAAAATTTTCAAGGTTTATTTTTTTGTTGTATACCCCGCTAAAGTCTTCAAGCTTTTCTGAATACACTACAAGACCAAGCGTATTCATGATCCTGATCTCTACATTTCCTTTTTCTGCAGTATCAAACGTAAGTGTAAAGCTGCTGCTGTTGCTTGGGTTCGGATAAACGCTTGCCTGCAAATTTGCTTTTGCTGTTTCTGCAACACCAATAATCACAGTAACATTAACTGTATCGCTGCTTGTACAACCGCTAAGATCTGAAACTGTAACATAATACTGACCAGAAGCGTTTACTGCAATTGTTTGGCTTGTTGCGCCAGTGCTCCATAAAAAAGAAGCTCCTGTATTTCCGGCATCCAGTATAACATTTCCTGTTACTGTTGTATCGTTGCCAAGATCAATTACCGGTGGCTGGTTAACGGTGATCTGAATGGTGTCTGATGCCATGCAGGTTCCGTTGCCTACCGTTACACAATACATACCTGTTGAGCATGCGTTTATTATAGGATAAGTTGAGCCGTTGCACCACTGATAAAATGTGCCGCCGCTGATGTAAGCATTCAATGCAATGCATCCGCAAACAGCCATATCAGGACCCATGTTAAAATTAATAGTGTTGTTGCTGATAGTTATTGTAACGGTATCTGAAGCAGAGCAACCAATGCTGTCTGTTACATTTACATAATACGTTCCGGTTACTGAAACAAAAATTGTTTGTGCGGTCTGGCCGCTGCTCCATACATAAGCAGACCCTGTTGCACCCGCATTAAGCAGAAATGAATCGTTGACGCAGGTATAGATCGTTGTATCGTTTCCTAAATTTACTGAGATCGTACCCTGATTCACTGTTACGTTAATTGTATCTGTGGTCACGCATCCGCCTGAATTAATTACGTCTACAGAATATGTACCGCTTGCAGAAACAGTAATTGTTTGTGTGAAAGCGCCTGTGCTCCATACATAATTCATTCCGCTGTTACCTGCATCAAGTGTAAAGCTACCGGTGCAGAGGGTAACTGTGGTATCATTACCAAGGTCAACCATTACAGCAGGAAGGACTGTTACATTTATACTATCAGAGCCGGTGCATGTTCCGTTGCTTACCAATACAGAATAAATTCCGGAAGCATTTACTGTAATGGTTTGTGCTGTTGCTCCTGTGCTCCATACAAAATTCAATCCTGCGTTTCCTGCATCAATAGTTATGTTTTGGCCTGCGCATAAAGTAGTATCAGTTCCCAGATTTATTGTCGCGTTAGCAAGAACAGTTATGTGAACTGAATCTGTTGCAGAACAACTTCCGTTTGTAACAGTTACAGAATAAGTTCCTGTTGCTGTTGCTGAAATAGTTTGTGTAATTTCTCCTGTGCTCCATCCATAATTCATTCCTGAATTTCCGGCATTAAGTGTAACAGCTGCTCCTGTGCAGATGGTTGTATCGTTTCCTAATTCTAAATTTACCTGGTCAAGAATAATAACAGAAACAATATTTCCTTCTGTAGTTGTA
>JACMLS010000406.1 GCA_014379485.1 Bacteroidia bacterium
AGGCCACCACAGGTACCGCGGTTCCTGCAAGCTGGACAAACACTACTGCAGCAACTGACGGAGGATTTATTTCCGGCAATCCTACAGGTACTTATCCAGCTGGTCTTACCAGTTCTTCTATGCCTTTTCCTGCATTACCAGGAAGCACCCGTTCAGTTGGTACTAACGACGACGGATGTAATTGTACTAAAGCAAACGAATTGCTTGCTTCTCCTGTAATTAACTGTACAGGCCAGTCAACTGTATTTCTTTCTTTTGATTGTTTGTATTACGAAGGAACTTACAGCGGTGCTTCTGAAACTTTTAAAGTAAAATACTCTACTAACGGAGGAACAACCTGGACTGACATTGCAACTATTTCAGGTGCAGCAGGCTGGACAAACCTTGTGTATGATATTTCTGCGCAAGTAGGAAATCAGGCAAACGTAAAAATCGGTTTCTGGTATGATGACGGAGCTGGTTGGTTATTTGGTGCAGGACTTGATAATTTTAAAGTGTATGCGCCAGCTGCTCTTGACATGGCTGCAAATACAATAGTAATGAATGCATATACTGCAAATTTGGTTGCTAATCCGGTTACAGGAGTAATGACAAATATGGGTGCTTCTACTATTACTTCTATGAACCTTAATTATAAAGTAGACGGTGGTGGAGCTGTAACACAAGCTCTTTCTTCTTTGAGCATTGCACCTTTAACTACCTATACTTATAATCATGGTACGCCATGGACCCCTTCTGCTACAGGAAATCATACAATTAAAGTATGGGCTTCTAACATTAACGGTGGTGCTGATGGAAACAACTCTAATGATACTGTAACTTATGTTACTTATACCTGTTCTCAGGTTGCGCAGCGTATGGTTTTGTATGAGTCATTCTCAAGCTCAACTTGTGCTCCTTGTGCTTCTGCAAACCCAGGTCTGCATACACTTATGCTGGCAAACAACTATAATACTGCAGGTGGAAAAGTTGCTGTTGTAAAATACCAGATGAACTACCCTTCACCAGGTAATGACCCTGCTTATACTACAGCTAATAACACACGTCACAGTACATTCTATGGTATTGGTGGTATTCCACAAGGAGAAATGGATGGAGGTCTTCCTTTCGAAGGACATCCAGCAAATTTAACTCAGCAAATAATTGATGATGAGTATGCTGTTCCTGCTCCTGTTAACATTACTGCAACTGCAGTGTATGCTGCAAACGTGGTTACAGTTTCTGGTTCAGTAGCTGCTTACGCAAATATCAACGGTGCAAGTGTTTTAATTGCAGTTACAGAAAAACACATTAATACAGCTGATGCTGCACACGGTACACAATCTAACGGTGAAACTGACTGGTATGATGTTAACCGTAAATTTGCAGGTACAGGTGGTGTTAATGGTAATGCGCTTGGAAACATGGTTGACGGAACATCTTATCCTTTTAACCACACTGCAACTTTCACAGGTTACACAGGTCCTGGTACAGGAACTGCAGGAACTTCTGGTAACAAGATCTTCACAAACATTGGTGCAATGACTGCTATTGTTTGGGTTCAGGACCTTGCAACTAAAGCTGTTTATCAATCTACAATTGCAGACGTAGTTACTGCTGTTAATGATAAAGAATCTGCTTTAAGCACTTTAGATCTTTATCCAAATCCATCTAACGATTTGACAAACCTTAACTTTACTTTGAAAAACAACACACCAGTTGTTATCAATGTATATAACATGTTAGGCGAAGTTGTTTATACTCAGAACATGGGTACTTTACAGGCGGGTATGAACAAAGTAAATTTCAGCGCTGCAAATTTTGCAGGCGGAATGTACAATGTTGTTATTACTGCTGGTTCAAGCAACACTTCTACTAAGTTTTTCGTTCAGAAATAATATCTTTAACAATAAAAAAAAACCCGGAGTAAATGCTCCGGGTTTTTTTTACTACTTAACCGGTTTTCTCTCTCTTTTATCGATAGAATTAACCGGACCAATTAAAAACTCTGGCTTTGTTTTTGCTTCTATATTGAAAAAAATAAAAATGAAAAAAATAATTGTTAGTTTTTCTGCCATTATCATTCTATGTTCGGCAGCAATCAGTACAGACGGAGGAAAATTGCCTTCTGTTGATGTAAAAAAATTAGATGGTTCAAAGATCAGTACCGGAACTTTTTCAAATAACGGTAAACCCATTATTATTTCATTTTGGGCCACCTGGTGCAAACCATGCAAAAAAGAATTAGATGCCATTTCAGAAACTTATACTGACTGGCAAAAAGAAACAGGCGTTAAAATGATCGCCATTTCTACAGACGATGCAAGAAGCGTTTCTAAAGTTCCTACCGATGTAAAAACCAAAGGTTGGGAGTTTGAAGTATACACAGATGAAAACGGAGATTTTCAGCGTGCAATGAACGTTAACAATGTTCCGCACACATTTATCATTGACGGTAAAGGACAAATTGTTTACAGTCACAACTCTTATGCAGAAGGTGATGAAGACAAGCTTTACGAAAATGTAAAAAAATTAATTAAAGGAGAAAAATTAGAACATTAGTAAATAAGTTAATGGTTATCAGTTGTTGGTTAACAGTTGGTAGTTGTTAAGTAAAACGACAGAATATTGTGAAAAAGAAAAGTTTTAAGTTGGTTTTGTTTTCATTGGGGATGTGCGCAAGCATCCCTTTTTTTTGTCAGCAAAACGGCGATGCAGGAAGCATACACGGTTTTTACCAGGCAGATGCTCAGTACTATTTTCCTGACTCATTAATTTCAGCGCCCACGGTTGCAGAAAAATTTCTGTCAAACGCTTTCGCAAATATTAATTATACGAGAGGAGATTTTTCTGCAGGTCTGCGTTATGAAAGCTATCAGAATGTAATGTTGGGGTATCCTACCGGTTATAAAGGTTCAGGCATTCCTTACCGTTATGTGCGTTATAAACACAAAGACCTTGATTTTACGGCCGGAAATTTTTACGAACAGTTTGGCAGCGGACTGATCTTTCGCGCATACGAGGCAAGGGGCTTATTGTTTGATAATACTATTGATGGTATACGCGGAATTTATAAAGCAGATAAAGGATTTACGTTTAAAGGATTTGTTGGAAAGAACCGTTTGTTCTTTGGCCTGGCGCCCGGAATTGTAAGGGGTTTTGATGGTGAGTGGAACATTAATGAATTCAATGAATCACTCGCAAATAAAAAAACAAAAGTAATATTGGGAGGAAGTTTTGTAAGTAAATACCAGGACGATCAGAATCCGTCTTACGTACTTCCTTTAAACGTGGGTTGTTATGGAGGAAGAGCAACGATCATAAGAGGCGGGTTTAATTTTTTTGCAGAGGGTGCTTATAAAATTAATGATCCTTCTACTAATAATAATTACAGTTACCGCGATGGAAAAGCAGCGTATGTAACCCTTTCTTATTCAGGAAACGATTCGGGAATGGTAAAAAAAGAAGGCTCAGATACTAAAACAAAAGTTTGTGTTGGAGGCTACTCTTTTTCTATTGCCGGAAAGATGATTGACAATATGAGTTACAGAAGCGACAGGACTGCAAAATTAACTGCAGCAATGATCAATTTTCTTCCTGCGCTTACCAAGCCACATACGTATTTAATGATGGCGTATTATCCTTATGCAACTCAGCCAAATGGTGAAGCAGGCGGCCAGGCAGAATTTCAGTACAAAGCCAGAAAAGGAACACCACTTGGCGGCCATTACGGTTGGGAACTTACAGTAAATGGTTCTGTTGCTTATGGCACAGATACAACAAATATTGTTGGACCAGATCCGGCGCGTTATAATTACGACATTGACTATACTAATATTGGCGAAGAGTATTTTCACGATGTAAATGTTGAGTTCAATAAAAAATTAAGCAAGAAATCGAAAGTAACTTTAATGTACTCCAACCAGTTTTATAATAAAAATATTGTACAGCAAAATTCTCCTAACGCCGGTTTCGAAAATATTAAAACACACATTGGTGTAATTGATTTTACCTATAAGTATAAATCAGGCTCTGCAATAAGATTTGAGGGACAGACCATGCAAACAGAACAGGACAAAGGTTCGTGGGCGGTTGGTTTGGTTGAGTGGACAATTACTTCCAGTTGGTTCGTAACTGTGTTAGATCAGTACAACTATGGCAATAAAGATGCTACGTTGCAACTTCATTACCCTTTGGTTAACCTTACCTACGTTTCCGGCCCCACAAGAATTGTTCTGCAGTACGGAAAACAACGCGCCGGAATTTTTTGTGTTGGTGGTGTTTGCCGTTTTGTGCCTGCATCCAATGGGCCAAGTATTACCATTTCTTCCAGTTTTTAATTAACTTTGTTAGACATGAACGCAATAGCTAAAAAAACTTTTTATTCAGGACTTTTTCTTTTTGCACTGCTTGCTTTTTCTATGTGCGATTATGTAAAAGAGCCGTACCAGAATCTTGCTCCTATAGGCAGCAGCGCCAACGCCATAATAGATTCTATGACAGGTACTCTTGATAAAAAGATTTTTATTGAAGATTATACCGGTCATACATGTGGAAATTGTCCTAAAGCAGTTGATACAATTAATACTATTTACAACTTATATCCCGGAAGAGTAATTGCAGTCGGTATTCATTCCGGTTATTATTCTGCTCTACAATCTCCTGATTATACTTATAATTTTGTACTCGAAGATCCGGTTACCCCGGGTTATAACGAACTCGATAACTTTTTTCAAATCTCTGCCAATGGAAATCCAAACGGAATGGTAAACAGAAAAGAGTACGATGCCTCTACTCAAACCCACATTAAAGGTATTGATCAGTGGAGAACCTATGCAGCTCAGGTAATGCAGGATACTGTAAAAGTTCAGCTATCCCTTATGACCAGCACAGATACTGTAACGGCTCATTCTGTTGTCTCCACGATTAAAGTAAAATATTTGTATAATCTTAGCGGAGATTATAAGTTGGCAGCATTTATTATTGAGGACAGCGTTGAGAAACCGCAAAAAGATTACCGCTTTAACCCTGACGATATTCTTGACTATACGCATCGTCATGTTTTACGTGGCTACATGTATGGTGCATTCGGCGAGCAGGTTGGCGCACAAAATCCGCTGCAGAATTCAACAGATACAAAAACATATGCCATTACAATTCCATCAAGTATAGCCCGCATTAAGCATTGCGCGCTTGTTGCTTATGTTTATAATGCTGCAACTTACGAAGTGTTGCAGGCTGAGGAATTGGAATTGATTCCTCATTAAAAAAACAGATTTTCGGATTGTAAAGATTTCGTGTTTTTGAAATGCCAGAAATAGAAGTGTTGGAAGCGGTTGAATATTTTTTTATTTAGTTTACTTTGTACCCCCTTCTGCAAAGCCAGAGCAGCGAATTTTTTTCTGCTTTTAATTATCTTTGTTTTGCATGAAAACACGAGCGAAAAAAACTTTTTATTCAGGCCTCTTTATAGTTGCCCTCACATGTTTTTGCATGTGCGATTATGTGAAAGAACCTTTTCAGAATTTTTCACCGGCAATTAGCGGGGTCAATGGCATTGCAGATTCAATGACCGGATCACTGGATAAAAAAATTTTCATTGAAGACTTTACAGGCCATCAATGCGGATTTTGCCCAAAAGCCCTTGATACTATTAACTCTATCAGTAATTTATTTCCGGGAAGGGTAATTGCTGTTACAATTCACTCCGGCTATTATGCGGCATTGCTGTCGCCTTACTATACTTACAATTTTGTTGCTGCAGATCCTGTAACTCCGGGTTATAATGAAATTGATAACTTTTTCCAGGTTTCACCTAATGGAAATCCGTACGGAATGATAAATAGAATAGACTATCCAATTGCAGATTACATCAAAGGTACAGACCAATGGAAAGGAATTGCAACGCAAATTGCCCTTGATACTGCTATGGTTCAACTATCCATTAAAACAAGTACAGATACGCTTACAGCGCATTCCATTACCTCAACAGTAAAAGTAAATTATCTTTACAATCTCAGTGGCAATTATAAGTTAGCTACCATGATTGTTGAAGACAGTATTGTAAAACCGCAAAAAGATTATCGCTTTAACCCTGATGATCTCCTGGCTTTCACACACCTCCATGTATTGCGGGGTTACATGTATGGCGCGTTTGGCGAACAGGCGGGCACGCAAGATCCGCTGCAGAATTCAACAGATACAAAAACTTATTCTATTACAATTCCATCCAATATACTGCGCATTAAGCATTGTTCACTCATTGCCTACGTTTATAATGCAGTTACTTATGAGGTTTTGCAGGCAGAAGAGTTGAAACTCATTCCCTGAGTTAAAACAAAACATATGTGTTTGCATGAAAACTTTACAGCGTTTTTTATTTCAGAAAATTGAATGACAAAAAAAAATATTCAGCCCTGGTAAAACAAAAGGCCAAAGAACTTGGTTTTGATTTTTGCGGCATTTCTAAAGCAGAATTTTTAGAGGAAGAGGCGCCCCGTCTCGAAAAATGGCTCAGCAACAATATGCAGGGCAAAATGAATTACATGGAAAATTATTTTGATAAACGCCTCGACCCACGTTTATTGGTAGACAGTGCAAAATCTGTTATTTCTCTTTTACTGAATTATTATCCGCAAACAAAACAGCAGGAGAAGGGCGCCCCTAAAATTTCAAAGTATGCGTATGGAGTGGATTATCATTTTGTGCTCAAAGAAAAATGCGCAAAATTGCTGGAAGAAATAAAAAAAGAAACCGGAGAAATTTCAGGAAGAATTTTTGTTGATTCGGCGCCCGTTATGGATAAAGTGTGGGCTAAAAAATCCGGATTAGGTTGGGTTGGAAAACACAGTAATTTATTGAACAGGGAAACCGGTTCGTTTTTTTTTATTGCCGAAATTATTTGTGATCTTGAGCTGGAATACGATTCGCCCACCGGAGATTTTTGCGGTACCTGTACAAAATGTATAGACGCTTGCCCCACAGGCGCAATTGTTGAACCTTATGTTGTTGACGGTAGCAAATGCATTTCTTACCTCACAATAGAACTGAAAGAAAATATTCCAACAGAGTTTAAAAACAAAATGGATAACTGGGTGTTTGGTTGCGATGTTTGCCAGGATGTTTGCCCCTGGAATCGTTTTTCTAAACCACACCATGAACCCCTTTTTGAAAACAAAAACGAATTGCTGAACTGGGATAAAGAACAGTGGTTTGAAATTACTGAGGAGGTTTTTGGAAAAGTTTTTAAAGACAGCGCAGTAAAACGAACAAAATACAAAGGCTTAAAAAGAAATCTTGAATTTTTGAAATTGAAAACACTATAAAAGGATCATGCGGATCTTTTTTCCTTTTCTGTAAATTACTTTTAGCGTAATGTTTCTTTTTTCTCCGTTAACAGAAACCACATCTTTATTCTCAGCTTTCCATTTCTCGTCTGAATTTACAAGCGGGCTCGATTCTGTGCTACACAAAACGGTATAGAATTCAGAAAAAGAACTGTCTTTACCGAACTCGATTCCAAACGGCGGCTGGCCCCACTGAAAAAAGTTGTCTTTGAATTTTGTTCTGGTAATTTCTATGGTATCTCCTTTTGCGCAATCCAATAAAGCTTTATCGCTCAGCCATTGACCTTCGAACTGGGCCTTTGAAAACCCAATTGATAAAATAAAAAGTATAAAAAAATAGTTTCTCATTTTGCTTATCAAAGATAACCACCCGTATTCAATCCCACAACAACAGAACCCCGCTTGAAATAATTGTTTCTTATCAGGTCCGCTAAACCGTAAAAAAGTTTGGCGTTATAGATAGGGTCAAGCGGAATTTTATTTTCTTCAGTAAAGCTCTTTGAAAAACTTTCTAATTCGGGCGAAGACTTTGCATATCCCCCAAAATGAAAATCGTGATTTAAAATTATGTTTTCCGGAATTTTTTTTTCGCTCAACAGTTCGGAAATTTGTTTCTGAAAGTATTCAGGCGCATTTACAACTGCAATTCCTATTGTTTTTTGGTGAGGTTTTAAATTTTTCGAAATTCCTGCAATTGTTCCTCCTGTTCCGCAGGCGCAACAAATAAAATCAAAATCAATTTTAATAAGATCTGAAATTTCGGAAGCGCCTTTAACTGCCAGTTTATTGGAACCGCCTTCGGGAACAAGAAGAAAATTCCCGAACTCCTTTTGTAAGTTC
This sequence comes from Bacteroidia bacterium, assembly GCA_014379485.1. Lineage (GTDB taxonomy): Bacteria > Bacteroidota > Bacteroidia > B-17B0 > Aurantibacillaceae > AM-1111. Next base: position 8,166 of record JACMLS010000406.1, read on the forward strand.
CCTATAAAATCTGCCTCTTCTTTCTTTCTGTATTCGGTGCGCGAAATAAAATGAAGTTGCATGCCAAGTTCCGCGCATTTTTTTAAAAGCGGGTTTGAATCAGCCTTCAATTCTTCTCCCCGCACAATTCCAATGGTTTTTATTCCTGAATTTTTTCCTGCGAAAGCGGTTGCCAGTAAATGATTTGAATACGCACCTCCGAAAGTTAAAATACAATTTGAATTATTTTTTTTTGCCTCTTCTAAATTGTATTTGAGTTTAAAATATTTGTTCCCGTTAATTTCCGGATGAATTTTATCAAGTTGTAAAACATAAAGCGAAATTTCTTTTTCGCTTAACAAGGAATTATTTATTTCA
>JACMLS010000407.1 GCA_014379485.1 Bacteroidia bacterium
AAAACTGCACGCTCGTTATGAAATTTTTGCGAGATGATAGTGAATTTACTCTGGCCAAAAACTTTTTTACAACGCACAACAGAATCAAGCGTTCTGAAACCTGCATAATCAAGCGTAATGCAATTGGCCGGAACTCCTTCTGCTATCAAAGCATCGCGCATGTCGCTTGGTTCATCGTAGCCGGCAATGTGGTTGTCTCCGCTTACTATGATGTGTTTAATTTTCCCTTCTTTAAATAATTCTGCTGCAGCTTGTATGCGGTAATCAAAAAAAAGATTTCTTCTTCCGCCACTTGCATCTTTAACCGTTCCCAAAACCAAACCTACTTTATTATTTGGTAAAGATTCAATATCAGTAAAGATCTGTTTTTTTGTATTACTGATGATCCACCGGTCGCAAATAAAAGTGAAGATAAGAACAGAGCAGAATGTATAGAACAATCTTTTACTCCATTTGTTTTTTATAAGAGCTCTTGCCTTTTCAGTTATGCCTGAAGGAAAACTGTTTTTTATTTTTTCCAGGATCTTCATTTGCTAATAAGAATAGAAACAACAGTGATCACTCCAAATACCACGCTCGCAATTCCGTTCATGGTAAAAAATGCAAGGTTTACTTTACTCAGGTCATTTAGTTTTACAAGTGTGTGCTGGTAAATAAGAAAAAAACAAAACAGCCCGGCGCCTATCCAGTAAGCAACATGAAAATTACCGTAATAGCCGGCAGCAAGAACCAGCAAGCCGCTAAAAAGATGAAGCAACTCTGATAAGCGCAGCGCGTTTTTTCTTCCCATAAAAGCCGGAATAGAATGTAGTTTGTTGCTCCTGTCAAAATCCTCATCCTGCAATGCATAAATAATATCAAAACCGCTTACCCAAAACAGCACTGCAAAAGAAAACAGCACAGGCAGCACCGCAAATTTTCCGGTAATGGTAAGGTAAGCGCCAATAGGAGCAAGACCCAATCCTATTCCTAAAATAATATGGCAAAGCGCTGTAAATCTTTTAGTGTAGCTGTAACCAAGTACAACCAGCAATGCAACAGGCGATAAATAAAAGCACATTGGGTTTATAAACCATGTGCACACTACAAAACCAAGACACGAAATAATAACAAAGATCAAAGCAGCTGTTGAAGAAATTTGTCCGCTCGGAATTTCGCGCACTTGTGTTCGCGGATTGAGCGAATCGAATTTTCTGTCTATAAAACGATTAAAAGCCATGGCCGCACTTCTGGCAAAGATCATGCAGCACAACATTAAAATAAAAAGCCTCAGATCAAACGTGCTCTGCATTTTTTTTACTGCCAGAAAAAATCCGATAATGGCAAAGGGCAGTGCAAAAACAGTGTGACTGAATTTTACAAGGGATAAATATTTTGAAACGCTTTTCAAATTTATTTATTGGAAGCAATTATGATTGAAATAAGAATATAAAGTACCGGAACCGAGCAAAGCAACATTCCAACCAAACCCTGGTTGATTCTTCCGGTTTTTACCTGATGTTTTGTTTTAATGAAAATAAAAATAACCGAAAAAATAAAACCGATTATTGCAGCAAGTAAACCAAAAACCAAAAAGGCCGGCTGAATGGTGAACAAAACTGCAAGTGTTCCGAAAAATATAGAAAGGTAGCCAGCGGTTTTGAGAAATTTCATGTAGGTGTAATGCTTAAATCCTGTTTACAAAATTAGGCAATAAAAAGCCCGGTTCTAAAAGTAAAGAGAGAAAAATAAGTACATTTGCCTGTTAATATCCTTCGATGCTTCGACAGGCTCAGCACAAGCAGGTTCAGGACATCAAAAGCAAAAAAAATCGAGTATGAAAATCTGTAAGAATATCCTTGATACCATTGGAAACACTCCACTGGTACAAATCAACAGCATTACAAAAGAGCTGCCCTGCACCGTGTTGGCCAAGGTAGAAACTTTTAATCCCGGCAATTCTATAAAAGACCGTATGGCTCTTAAAATGATAGAAGATGCCGAAAAAGATGGGAGGCTGAAACCGGGTGGCACCATTATAGAAGGAACATCGGGAAATACCGGAATGGGCCTTGCCATTGCAGCCATTATTAAAGGTTACAAATGTATTTTTACAACCACAGATAAACAATCTAAAGAAAAGGTAGATGCTTTGCGCGCTTTTGGTGCAGAGGTAATTGTTTGCCCAACCAACGTTGACCCGGAAGATGCCCGCTCTTATTATTCGGTTTCGTCGCGCTTAATTAAAGAAATTCCAAATTCATGGAAACCGAATCAATACGATAATCCTAGTAACTCTATTGCACATTACGAGCAAACAGGGCCCGAGATCTGGGATCAGACGGACGGAAAAGTAACTCATTTGGTTGTTGGTGTTGGAACCGGGGGAACTATTTGCGGAACAGGAAAATTTTTAAAAGAAAAAAATCCAAACATAAAAATTCTGGGTGTTGATACATACGGTTCTGTTTTTAAAAAATATAAGGAGACCGGAATTTTTGACAAGAATGAAATTTATCCATACATAACTGAAGGAATTGGAGAAGATTTTTTGCCTGAGAATGTTGATTTTAACGTGATAGATCATTTTGAAAAAGTTACGGATAAAGATGCTGCATTAATGACAAGAGAGATTGCGCGCAAGGAAGGAATTTTTGCAGGAAATTCTGCCGGCTCTGCAATGGCGGGATTAATGCAGATGAAAAATATGTTTAAGAAAGGCGATGTAGTAGTGATCATTTTTCACGATCATGGCACGCGCTATCTTGGAAAAATGTTTAACGATGACTGGATGCGCGACCGCGGATTTTTAGACGTAAGCAAACCAAAAGCTATTGACCTTATTCATGGCCACCGCGATAAAAAATTAATTACTGTTGATGCAAATTCAATTGTTTCTGATGCAGTACACTTGATGACAAAGTTCAATATCTCCCAGATACCCGTTACAGAAAATGGAAATTATGTTGGTGCATTAAATGATTCAAGTGTCTTTGCGAAATTGCTTAAAGATGAAAAGCTGAAAAAAGAAAAAGTGAGCGCAGTTATGGAAAAAGCTTTTCCGTTTGTAGATGTTAATACGCCAATGGATGAAGTTTCTAAACTGATTACCCGCGAGAACAATGCGGTGCTGGTTAAAGAACTTTCAGGCGAAATTCACATCATTACAAAACACGACATTATAGAAGCCATCAGTAATTAATATGGCAATTATAAATGGTAAACCCGATTTTATTGCACGATTAAACTATCTGACTTACGAAGAAGGAGGAAGAAGCATTCCCACCTCATCAGGTTACAGGCCGCAGGTTAAGTTTGATTTTTCTGAGTTACTGACCGGGGGCCAGCAAATGTTCATTGATAAAGAACTAGTTTATCCCGGCGAAAGTGTGATGGCAGAAATTTTACTGGTCTCTACTGATTTTGCAAGGTTTAAACTTGTGGTAGGAAGTAAATTTGAATTTCGCGAAGGAGCAAGAACAATCGGGCACGGAGAAATTATTGAAATATTGAACCCGATCCTTATTGAAAAAACAGAATAATCACAATGGCAGTTTCTCTGCAAATAATTTTTTCTTTTCTTGGCGGCCTTATCGGATTTTTTACCGGCAGCAAATACTCCTGCGATGGTTTTGCCTGCCTGTTCAAATCAAACAAGTGGGGCAGGCTCGTTTACTTCGGCGTAATTGGTTTTATAATAGCAACATTATTTGTCGAAGCAAATCCATTCGGCTGGTTTTAAAAAGCACTCTGAGCGTCCCGCGAAGAGGAAATCACCCGGTCTCCGGCCACATTGCGAAATTTAATCGTTAGAAATTTCTTTTAGAGAACAATTACCTGTCAAAAGCAATAACTGAAACTCAGTCTTACAGAAAGTTTAGACCATCTTGCAGATCTTAAATCGTTTTCTTTTTTGTAGGAGTATTCTCCGTTGTACAAATTGTAATTGCCCGGCGAGTTCATTACTTTTCCGTCATAGCTTCCCTTTCTTTCTGTTTTTTGTTTGCAGCGGATAAAAAAATAATATTCGTTAAGGGCAAGTTCCATTTTAATTTTTTTTGAGATCAGTACGTTTCCGAAAGCCCCCGCTCCAAAACCAAAAGAGGGTCCGTT
>JACMLS010000002.1 GCA_014379485.1 Bacteroidia bacterium
ATAAGCAGATCGTCTTGCGTAACCATACCGATCACCCCTTCAATTTTATTTTTTTCTGTATGAATATTAATTCCGTTGATCAGAACAGCTCCGCCTGAGGGAGCTTCGTTTCCGTTCAATACATTAAGCAAAGTAGATTTTCCGGCACCGGAGCCACCCATAATACCCACCAGCTTTCCGCTTTCTTCAATAATGTTTACATTTCTTAAACCCAGTTTGCCGCCTTTGAATTTGAACTCAAGATTCTGTGCTTCGAAAGAAACTTTTGAAGTTGATTTATCGGCCAGAAATTTTCCGATTATATCAGAATAATAAATGGGTTTTACTTTTGTACTTCTGATAGATGAACCAGGAGTAAAAATGTAAATTCTTTCTTTAAAAATATTTTGCCCGTTCAGCAACAACTCCTGCGTGCCGTACAACTTCATTACATACATACCAACGCTTGAAATGTCTGTAACCCAAATCTCTACTTCATTGCTCAACTGATCGCAGAAAAAATGTTTGATATGTTGGTGCTGATGCTGAACTTTATTGTTTATAACAAGAAACTCTTTTAGGTCTGAAAACTTTTCTGTTTTATCCTCTACAAAACTTTTAAGATTACTGAACTCATCTGGCGGAATATTAAAAGTATCTGCAACGGTAGACACAAATTCAAGTTCCTGTTCAGAAATTTCGAAAGAAGAATAAATAAATTCGAGAAGGCGAATAAGAACGATTACTTTTTGGGGTTGCTCAAGTTCTTTATTAACCTCTGTACAGATCTTTAAAACTTTTACAGAGTTAAGAGAAGTTCGTTTTGCTGAGCCGTCTTTTTTCTTTGATACCTGATGATGAGATTCCAGATAAGCATCAAAAACAACAAGGTACTGGTCTACCAATTCCTGATTAAGTTGCTGTTTAAGAAAGGACTGAACAATGTTTCTGCCGGTATTGGTAACCCCATCAACGCGCGCAATGATGGCGAACATTTGCATGAGAGCCCTGAGTATCCTTTCGCTCATTTAATGAGTTTGTTAACCGTTTTTATAAGAGTGCAATTTAAAGAAAATTATTGTATGCCACCTATCTCAAAATTATCTTAAATGAAAAAAGCACGGCATAACCGTGCTTTTCAAAAACTACAACAAAATTATTTAACGCCTGCCTGTTTAAAGCCGATAAGTAAAACAGCGCAACCAGAACCTGAGTTGCCCGGGTTAAGTTTGGCTTCAATTGTAACCTGTATGGTTGATTTTACCTTAAAATCCCAATAAGGGGCGTTTTGATAATCTGCATTTGTAAAAAGGATCTTTGGTTCAGGCTCAGACTGGTCTTTTATTGTAAAGATCAGGTTACCATCTGTTGTGCCACTACAAGCTGCGAGCCTGTAAGTAGTTTCACCAAAAAAAGTTGTTTGAAATTGTGCTGTTTCATCTGGATTCAAAAGAAAAGCGCGGTAATGCTGCCCGTCTGAAATAAAGGCAGAAATAATATGTTTGGCGCAAATATTTGCAATGGTATCGCACTGCGCATTTACTTTATTGCTAAGCGAAAAAAGCGATAAACAAAAAACTGATAAAACAATTAATTTCCTTTTCATATCTTTAAATTAAAAAATTCTTATTTAGATTTTTCTCCGTTAATACACCACTCGCGCAATGCTTTTACTTTTTCTGTAATTTGTGTTATCTGCGCATCAGTAACACTAACATCTGTACGGCTGTTTAGCGTGGTAACTTTATTCAACGCATCCGTTTCAGGTTTCTCATAAACGTAAGTAAACTTTATTTCATCATACGTTTTTTGAAGACCCGTTAAGTTATCGCGCAAAGCGGCAAATTCAGATTGTTCTTTGAATTTTTCAAACTTCTTTAAAAGTTCAACAATGCTGTTAATAGCTTGTTTCTGATAAGCAATACGCATTTTCAACTCCTCATTACCTTTTGTTTTATTTACCTGCGCTGCAAAATTCAAACTTTCAATCCAGCCGCCAATCAGGATAAGACTGCTCACTTCGTTCCTTTGATTCTTTTTCAAAAAAGCATCAGAAGATTTATAGGCAACGCTTACTAAAACAAGCAGGGAATCTTTTATTTTAATATTATCATTTATACGTTTCATGGTTTGGGTATCAAAGGCATTTGAAATTCCCAAAGCATCAGATAATTTTTGAGCTTGCGACAGGTATTTCAACTGCTCTGCACCCAGGTTATACATACTTACGTAGCCAAGATCTGCACCAAAAACTCCCAGGTTAAGCGATTGAAAAAAGGTTTCTTTATACTCATCAGATTTATGAGCAGAAATAACTTCTTTGTCATAA
>JACMLS010000408.1 GCA_014379485.1 Bacteroidia bacterium
ATTAGTTCCCATTGGAGATGAAATTCTATTCAATGAATATGAATCGTGTTTAAACCTGGGCGGAATTGCAAATATTTCATTTAAGAAAAACAAAAACCGAATTGCCTTTGATATTTGTGCAGTAAACATTGTAATAAATTTTCTCGCAGAAAAACTCGGACTTGCAATGGACGAGGACGGAAATATTGCGGGCAAGGGAAGGGTGAATGAAAAACTTTTTAAGCAATTAAATAACGACCCTTTTTATTCCTTGAAAGATAAAAAATCGATAGGAAGAGAATGGGTGGAAGAAAAAGTTTTGTCAGTTCTCGACTGCGCTCGAACTGACAACGGGAAATCCCGAACTGACAACAGGAAATTAAAAACAGAAGATTTAATCGCAACTTTCACAGAGCACGCTGCTTTTCAAATCGCTTCTGTGATAAAAAAAAACCAACTTAAAAACGTACTTGTAACAGGCGGCGGTGCTTACAACCGCTTTTTAGTGAAAAGAATTTTTGAATTGTCAAACGCAGAGATCATTCTTCCTGCTAAAGAAATAATTAATTTTAAAGAAGCAATTATTTTTGCTCTTCTGGGCGTTTTAAGAATGAACGGAGAAGTAAACGCTTTAAAAAATGTTACCGGGGCTAAAGAAGATTCTTGCGGTGGTTCTGTTTATTTTTCTTTGAAATAAATTAATCTAAAAAAAGGCTTACTCAAAAAACTTCAAGTGACAAACAGGACTTGCGGGACCCAAAGTACAATCTTATGTCCCGCAAGTCCTGTAAGGTCCCTTGAGTTTAATCCTACATTATTTTATTCTTTGCCACAATTGCGCAGGTAAATCTGCTGATGCAACAAAGATCGCCGGCATCATCCGTAATTTTAATTTCCCACACATGCGTTCTGCCTTTTATATGCACCGGTTTGCAAATGGCGGTTACAATTCCGCTCCTGACAGCTTTTAAATGATTGGCGTTTATTTCTACGCCCACGCCAATAAAATTTTGTCCGTCAACAACTAACCAACTCGCAATACTTCCCAGTTCTTCGGCCAGTGCAACATAAGCGCCCCCGTGGCAAATTCCGAAAGGTTGTTTGGTTCTTTCATCAACAGGCATGGTTCCTTTTATAAAATCATTTCCTATCTCAGTAATTTCAATTCCTAAACTTTGCGACAAAGTATTTTTTTTCATCCACTCAATTTCTTTTATTGAAGGAGATGCATTCCAGATAGAAATTTTTTCTGTTGACATGTTTTCCAATTGTAATTTATTCCTGAATTTTTTATTCCCTATTCACTATTGCCTATTCCCCATACACGCCTTTAATTATTCTGATGGTTTCATTTATTTCTTCCTCAGTAGTAAACTTTCCCAAACTAAAACGAATGGAAGAAAAAATATCTTCGTCGTTCATACCCATTGCTTTTAATACGTGCGAGGGTTCTGGTTTTGCAGACGTGCAGGCAGAACCAAATGAAATGGCAATGTTTCTTAATTGCACAATCATTTCAGAAGTTTTTTTTCCTTTGAAACAAATGTTACTGGTGTTGTATAAACGATCTCTCGTGCTGCCGTTTATGCGCAAACCCGCAAAATCTAAAAGCTGATGTTCTAATTTTCCGCGAAGCACAGAAATCCGTGTATTATCGTCCCACATTTCTTTCTGTGCAATTTCGCAGGCTTTTCCCAAACCAACAATGGCGGGCACATTTAAAGTTCCGCTTCGTAAACCACGCTCGTGTCCGCCACCG
>JACMLS010000409.1 GCA_014379485.1 Bacteroidia bacterium
AACGGTTTTCAGATTCTGTGTGAAGCAGGTTTGGTGCCCGGAGCATTGCTGCACAACACAGAAAGAAAATTTATCTGCAAAAATGTTTTTGTAAAAGCTCAGAACAACGATACTATTTTAACCAACGCAATTCCAAAAGATAAAGCCTTAAGAATTCCTATTGCTCATGGCGAAGGAAATTTTTATGCAGACGAAAAAACGCTGAAACAATTAAATAAAAACGGGCAAGTGATCTTCCGCTATTGCGATGAGAACGGAAATGTTACACCCGAATCAAATCCGAACGGAGCAATAGAAAACATTGCAGGCGTTTGCAACAAAACCTTTAACGTGTTTGGTATGATGCCGCATCCTGAAAGAGCAAGCGATAAGGAATTGTTTAACGAAGACGGAAAGTTTTTGTTTGAGAGTATACTGGCAAGAGTTACTGCGTAGGGAAATTTCGGTTGGTTGGAAGGGTGGAAGATTGGAAGGTTGTTTAGTTTCGTTGTAAGGGAGATTTCGGTTGGAGGATTGGGCAAAAAAAATATTTTATGACTTCAGAAAAAAAAAGTGAGATACTAAATAAACGGAAAAACATCAATCGGGGATACAGGCAATTGATTGTTTGGAATGATAGTGTTGAACTTTATGCTTTGGTTACAGAAATTTTTAATGGAAAAACTCAGCCACCATTTAAAACTTCGAATAATATTACTGATGCGGCTCATAGTATTTCAAGAAATATTGCAGAAGGGTACACAAGAAAATCACAAATAGAATATTTACGGTTTCTTGATATTGCGCTTGGTTCAACAGGCGAAGTTTACTCGGGTTGCTTTGCATGCCTTGCAGCCGAACAAATTTCTGAGGGTGAATTTGAAAGGATCGATGTTTTGCATTATAAAGTAGAGAATTCTTTAATCAAGCTCATTGAATCAATTCAAAAAAAACTGCCAAACTCCTGGAGAGATTCCTTTGCAGAACAAAATTTGAAAAACTTAAATAACAAAGAAAAAAATAATTAAACCCTCAATCAAACAATCACCCAAACCATCCTTCCACACTTCCAACCTTTCAACCAATAATAAAGCCCATGTCGCAACGTAAAAATTTCATAGAAGAACTAAAGTGGAGAGGCATGCTGCACGAAGCAATGCCGGGAACTGAAGACCTGTTGAACAGTGAAATGGTTACAGGTTATATTGGTTTTGATCCTACTGCAGATTCTTTAGGCATTGGCAACATGGTTCAGATCATGACACTGTTACATTTTCAGAACTGCGGGCATAAACCTATGGCTTTGATTGGTGGGGCAACAGGAATGGTAGGAGATCCTTCGGGAAAAAGTGAAGAAAGAAATTTGTTGGATGAAGAAACTTTGCAGCACAATTTAAGTTGCCAGAAAAAACAGTTAGAAAAATTTTTAAATTTTAATTGCGGAGAAAATTCCGCAGAGATCGTAAATAATTACGATTGGTTCAAAACCATTTCTTTTTTAGATTTTTTGCGCGAGGTTGGAAAGTATATTACTGTAAATTACATGAAAGCCAAAGATTCTGTAAAGAGCAGAATTGAAGGTGATGAACATGGAGGAAAAGAGGGAATGTCTTTCACGGAATTCTCGTATCAGTTAGTGCAAGGTTATGATTTTTACTGGCTTTGGAAAAACAAAGGCGTAAAATTACAAATGGGTGGTTCTGATCAGTTCGGAAATATTACAACCGGAACAGAACTGATTCGCAGAAAAGATGACGGAAAAGCCTGGGCATTGGTAACGCCACTCATAAAAAAAGCAGACGGAACAAAATTCGGAAAAACAGAAAGCGGAAATATCTGGCTCGATGCAAAACGTACCAGCCCGTATTCATTTTACCAGTTCTGGCTCAATGCTTCTGATTCAGATGTAAAAACATACATCCGTATTTTTTCGTTGAAAACAAAAGAAGAAATTGAGGCGCTTGAAACAGAAGAAACTGCTAATCCCGGACAAAGGGTTTTACAGAAAGCGCTTGCCGAAGAAGTAACGGTGCGTGTACATTCGCAAGCCGATTTTGAAACAGCAAGAACAATAACAGAACTTCTTTTTAAATCAAAAAAAGAAGAAATAAAGGAGTTGCCTGCAAAAGACCTTGAGTTTATTTATTCCGGTTTAACCGACCTGAGATTTGAAATAAATAAAAGTGAAATTGCTTCGGGCGTTGGCGTGCTTGATCTGCTTGCGGTGAAAACAAAAATTTTTAAATCTAACGGCGAAGCAAGAAAAATGATCCAGGCCGGTGCAGTTTCCATCAACAAAGAAAAAGTTACATCAGATAAATTTTCTTTTGGCTCAGAGCAATTATTAAACGATAGTTTCTTCATTGCTCAAAAAGGCAAAAAAGATTATTTTATTGTAAAAGTTGTTTGATCTCTGAATTTGAAAAAGACCTTCTAAATAAGTAAAACTGAGCTAAAATCAGGTATAGGTGTTATTGATTTCCTTTCTGTTAGTATAAGCGCTTTTTCCTCTTAATTCTTTCCGAAACAAATAACTCATTCTGGCAACATTCCCGTTCATCGAAGCCGAATTGTATTTCTCTGCGCTTTTCATTAGATTTATTTAAAGTTTAAGCAGGCTTTCTTTCTTTTATGTTAAATCACTGTCCATTATGAAAAACAGGGCAAAATAACTCTGAATTTTTTATGGAAAATCTTCTTAAAATGCTTCTAATAATTAACAAAAACAACGCTATGCAAAAAACTTCTTTCTCCCGTTTATTTTTCTTCTGTCTTTCGCTTGTAAGTTCGGGCATTCTTTTCTCGCAAAAAGATGAGAACGGAAAAGACATCAGCAAATCTCCTTATTTTGAAGTTTCTGGTCCGAGAGGCGATGTGGAAAGACTTCCGCTGCTGAGTACAAACGCAAATGTGAGTGTTGCCGGCGTAATTGCTGAGGTAAAAGTAACGCAGGTGTATGTAAACCGTGGTAAACAACCTATTGAAGCGAGTTATGTTTTTCCGGCAAGTACGCGCGCGGCTGTTTACAGCATGCAATTTATATTGGGAAAAAGAATTGTGAAAGCGCAGATCAAAGAAAAAGAAGAGGCTTTAAAAACTTACAACGAGGCAAAGGCGCAGGGAAAAACTGCAGCGCTTTTACAACAGCACCGTGCAAACGTTTTTCAAATGAACCTTTCCAACATTATGCCCGGCGATACAATAAAAGTAGAGATGTGTTACACCGAATTGCTCTTGTGCGAAAACAATGTTTACGAATTTGTGTATCCCACAGTAGTTGGCCCAAGATATACAAGCGATACAACTGCAAACGGACAAC
>JACMLS010000410.1 GCA_014379485.1 Bacteroidia bacterium
ATCTCAAACATCCGTTTGCATCCGTTACCTGAATCATATATGTTCCGGCGCAAAGATTTGAAATTGAACTGGCCGTTGAACCACCAGGCGCCCATGAATAAGTGTAAGGCATTGTACCTCCGCTCGGAATTCCGGTTAATGCACCATTACATACTGCTGCGCAACTTGGTAATTGCTGAGCGTTTAATGAAAGTGAAAGTGTATCTGGTTCATCAATTGTAAAGTTTACAGTGGTTAAACAATTGGTTGCACCATCAGTAACAACAACAGCGTAAGTTCCTGCTGCTAATCCACTAACACTTGTTCCTGCAGCAACACCAGAAGACCATGCTGTTGCAAAAGGCCCTACTCCACCGTTAATTGTTACGGTTGCTGTTCCTGTTGCTGTTCCGTTGCAGCTTGCAGAATCAGAAACCACATTTATTAAAGGTGTGTTTGGATTGCTGAAAGGAATAATTATTTGTTGGGTACAACCTGCCTGATCAGTGATGTCAACAGTATAAGAACCGGCAGCAATATTTGTTTGTGTGTTTGAACTTCCTGCCAAAGGTGCATACCAGGTAAATGTATAAGGAAAACCCGCACCACCTGATGGATTTAAAGTTATTGTACCATCACTGTTTCCGCAGGTTGGTAAAGTTGTAGACGTGTTGGGAAGAATTTGCGAAGCAGAATTAATAGTAACGGATGAAGTAGTAACGCAATTGTTTGCATCCTGCACCTGCAAGGTATAAGAACCGGGACATTGAGAAGAAATTGTTGGAGTAAGTTCTCCGCCCACTACCCAAAAATACTGGTAAGGGCCTGTTCCGGCAGAAATAGTTGATATGGCTCCACCATCGCACAAACCAAAACAGGTTTCGTTGGTAGAATCAAGATCAACTGTTGGGCCGTTGGTGTTGCTTACGTTTACATTTATTGGTGTGGTACAATTATTTGCATCAGTAATATTTACCTGGTAAACACCGGCACACACGTTAGAAATTCCGGAAGTGGTTGCAGCGGTATTCCATGCAAAAGTGTAAGGAGATAATCCGCCAGAAGGGACAAGCGCAATAGTTCCATCGCACAAACCGCAATTAGGATTTGTAATTGTTGGGTTGCCTGAAATTAAACTTGGGTTATTATTAAGTTGTGTGTTTTGAAATGCTGTACAACCATTTGCATCAGTAAGCAAAAGATCATAAGAACCTGCACACAAATTAGAAATTGTTGCAGTTGCTCCTCCGGTTGACCAGAAATAAGTGTAAGATAAAGTTCCGCCGCTCGGAATTCCAGTTAACGCTCCGTTACAAACACCCTGGCAGCTTGGTAAAATTGCGCCGCTCAAAGAAAGTGCCAGTACGTTTGGCTCGTCAATTGTAAAATTAGAAACTGCAATGCAACCAGCAGCATCGGTTACAGTAACATTATAATTTCCGGCAGCAAGATTACTTACCGATGTTCCGGCAGCTGTGCCTGCGCTCCATGTTGTAGTGTATGCAGGAGTTCCGCCTGCAATGGTTACGGCTGCAGAACCTGTTGAACCTCCGTTACAGGCAACAGAATCTGGCACCACCGTTAATGTTTGTGCGTTTGCATTATTCAGCGGAATTGTTTGCTGAGTTATGCAACCGGTTCCCTGGTCGGTTATATTGACAGTATAACTTCCTGCACAAAGATTGGTAATGTTTAAAGCAGCGCTTCCGGCAAAAGGCGCCGGCCCTGTCCATGCAACTGTAAATGATCCGGTTCCACCTGTTGGTGCAATAGTCAGTTGTCCGTTGCATACACCGCAGGTGGGTTGCACAGAAGTTTGATTTGCTGCAACAGGTGTTGTTTGCGTAATGGTGAACGATTGAGAAGTGATACAATTGTTTGCGTCTTGTGCCTGTACAAAATAAGTTCCGGCACAAAGGCCTGCAATTGAACCGCCAATTGTTCCGCCCGGAACCCAGTTAATTATGTAAGGAGAAGTTCCACCGCTGGCAACCGCTGTTGCAGAACCGTTACAGGCGTTGCTGCAGGTAATGTTTGCTGGAGTAACTGTAATTGCTGGCCCGCCTGTATTACTAACACCAATTGTTTGCTGAGAAGTACATCCGCCTGCATCTGTAATATCAACCATGTAAACACCTGCACCAAGTCCGGTTGCAGTTGCTGCAGTTTGCCCGTTGCTCCAGGAATAAGTGTAACCTGGTGTTCCGCCCGAAGGAGTTAAAGCGATCTGTCCGTTTGTTGTGCTGCAAGTGGCATCTGTTACTACCTGGTTCGGAACAATTGGTGTTGGCTCTGCAACCGTTGTAGAAAAAGTCTGAATACAACCAATAGCATCAGTAACTGTTACAGTATAACTTCCGGCACATAAATTTGTTGCTGTTAAAGATGTTTGTCCCAATGGATCATTCCAAACAGTTGTGTAAGGAAGTGTACCACCTGAGATACTATTGATCAATCCTGTTCCATCACAAACACCGTTACAACTTGCGTTGGCAGAAAAAATGGTTCCGTTAATTGCAGCATTGTTTGTGAGTGTGTATGCGAAAACAGCAGTACATAAATTTCCATCTGTTATAGTGAGCTGATAATTTCCTCCACAAAGGTTAGTAAGGTTTTGGGAAGTGCTTGTAAATCCTGAAGGGCCTGTCCATGAAAAAGTAAAAGTTCCTGTTCCGCCGGTTGGATTTATTGTAATGGAACCATCGCAAACCCCGTTACAGGTTGTATTCACCACCGTTTCCACATCATCAATAGTTGCGGGGTCTGTAATTGTTGTTGTGGGAATGTATTTACAATTGTTTGCATCAGTAATTGTTACCAGGTAATTTCCCGCACACAAGCTATCAATATTTGCTGTTGTTACTGCGGGCACAACGTTCCACGAAAAAGTATAAGCCGGAGTTCCGTTAAACACCTGAGTTACATTGGCCGTTCCATCACAAACACCTGGGCAAGATGGTTGTGTGGTAACAATTGTTGCAGAATCAGGAGCGCCTGCATCACTCACACCAATACTCAAAGTTCCGGTGCAGGAATTAAAATCAGTTACCTGAACGGTATAGATCCCGGCGCACAATGCTGTCGGATTTGGATTAGTAGTTCCGTTTAGAATAGGATCTGTCCACAAATAACTAAAAGGAATTGTTCCGGTTGTTGCGTTTACACTGATAGTACCAACGCAAGGCACAGTACAGTTAGAGGGAGAAACCGAACTTATAATTGTTAGAGGTGTTGGAGCAACAAGAATTACAACGGTAGAATCAACACAACTTGCAGCATCTGTTACATAAACCGTATAAGTTGCCGGACAAAGATTTGTAAGAGAAGCACCCGGAGAAATAGTTGTTATGTAACCTGCAGTTCCACCAGTTGGTACTGAGGCAACAGAACCTGAGCAGGCGGTAATACAATTTGGTTGTGTAGCTGTAACACCACCTAAAAGAGATGCAGGATCCAGCAGATTAAAATTCCCGGTTACGGTACAACCATTAGCATCAACAACATCAACTGTATAAGCAGCAGCGCACAAATTACTTGCGCTGGGTGTAATTGACACAACCGGATTCCACACATAAGTATATGCGCTTGTTCCTCCTGTTACAGTTGTGCTTGCTGTTCCGGTACAAGCGCCCGCACAAGTTGGTGGGGTTGAAACAATAGAGATAGCTAATACTGTTGGATTGGTGATCGTAAAATGCGTTGTATCAGTACAGCCATTTAAATCTGTTGTTGTTGCGGTATACGAACCGGCACATAAATTTGAAACAGAAGAAGCAACTCCGTTTGCAGGAGTCCAGCTAAAAGTATACCCTGCAGTACCGCCTGTTGGAGTCATTGTTCCTGTTCCATCGCAAGAGCCGTTGCAAAGTGCGTTTGTACTTGCAAATCCGTTATCAAGTTGTGTTGGTTCTGTTATAGTTACAGAATCAACTATTGTACAACCGTTAAGATCAGTTGCAGTAAGTGTATAAACACCTGCGCAAAGATTTACAATGTTTGCAGTAATAGCACCCGGAAAACCTGCAGGGCCGGCCCAAGCAAAAGTGAATGATCCGGCGCCACCGCCTGCAGTTGCATTTGCTGTTCCGGTACACAATCCAAAACAGGTTGTGTTTGTAGATGTGAACGAAAGCGTTAAAGGATTAGAAGGGGTTAAAGTATAATTAAATGTTGCCGGACATCCATTGGCATCTGTTACATTTAAGGTATAATTACCTGCGCACATTGCAGTAGAAGGATCTCCGCTTCCTGAGGGTAACCATACATAATTAAAACCTCCGTTACCGCCAGAAACATTTGCATCAATAATTCCGTTACAGGCACCGCATGTTGGGCTGGTTAAAATTTCATTGTCAACGATCTGGGTGGGCTCAGTAATTGTAACCGTTGCAAAAACTTCGCAACCAACTCCATCAGAAACAGAAACAATATAAGTACCATCGCATAAATTAGATGCCGACGTTGAAACCGCTGGTGCTACCGGAGCCGGCCATGTTGTTGTAATAGGAAGCGTACCTGTAGATGCAACGTTTGCTGTTCCATCACACACACCAAAACAAGATGCGTTGGTAGAAGTAACTGTAAATGTTGGTCCGATAGGATCACTCAATGCAACCTGCAATAAAGTATCGCAACCATTTTGATCAGTAATTGTTACACTATAAATTCCGGCTGTCAAACCGCAAACAGTTGCAGTTGTTTGGCCTGCTGCGGGTGCGGGTCCAGCCCATAAAAAAGTATAAGCGGGTCCGGTTCCGCCAAGGGGTGATACGGTAATACATCCATCTGATGCAACGCAGGTAGAGGGATTTGTTACAGCAAAAGTTCCGTCGAGAATATTGACTGTTGTAATTACTGCGCTGTCAACTTTTGTACAACCGTTTATATCTGTAATTGTTGCAGTGTAAGTACCCGCACATAAATTACTGATTGTTGTTGTGGTTAAATTTCCAGGCAGCCAGTTTACAGTTAAAGCTGGTGCTCCGCCTCCGGGTGTAATTGTTGCTGAACCGTCGCACACGTTAGGACAAGAAACATTTGTTACAACTGTTGAAGAAGTGATTGCAGGCGGGTCAACAAAAGTAACAGAGTCAACAATTGAGCAACCCGAGGTAATATCTGTAACAGTTACAGTAACAGTTCCCGCACAAATCCCTGTTTGGGTATCTGTTGTTGAACCTCCCGGAGACCAGGAATAATTTAAACTTCCTGATGATCCTAGTACACTTGCAGTGGCAATTCCATTACAGGAACCGGCGCAGGAAAGTGTTGCACCGCTTGTAGTAATTGAAAGTGCAAGAGTATTAGGAATAACATAATTTGCAGTGCTTGTACAACCATTTCCATCTGTTACTGTAACTACACCGGCGCCTGCACAAAGATCTGCAGGATTAGCACCTGTTTGTCCGGTAGACCACGAAAAAGAATATGCAGGAGTTGTTCCGCCTGCGCCTGTTGCAAGTGCAGAACCATTACACGGAACCGTACAGCTTGGGGTAATGTTAGAAACCGAAACGCTAAGAGCAGTTGGTTGGGTGATTGTAACAGAAGCAGAGTTCTGGCAACCGTTCGCATCGGTAACATCTACATTATAATTTCCGGGACAAAGAGAAGTAATGGTATCATTTATGCTTCCGGTATTCCAACTAAAAGTTTGCGGTCCTGTGCCTCCTGCTGCGGTAACACTTGCACTGCCATTACAAGCTCCAGAACAGGTAACTGCAACTGTTGCAGTTGTAAGTGTAAGCGCTATAGGCGGAGTAAGTGTAACGTTTTGTGTTAAAGTACAACCGTTGCCATCAGTAACAGTTAAAGTATAAGTGCCCCCACATAAATTTCCGATAGCAGAGGTAGTAAGATTTCCGGGCATCCATTGATAAAGAACAACAGGAGTGCCACCTGTAACAACTGCGTTTGCTGTACCATCGCAAATAGCAGCGCAAAGCGGATCAGTAGAATTAATAGTGATAGAGAGTGGCGATGGGGCAGCAATTACAATTGTTTGTTGAATAGTACAACCGTTAGCATCTGTTACAATCAATGTGTGAGTTCCTGTACATGCGTTTGAAAGAGTTGCTGTATTGAGCGCAGGGGTTCCATCCCACTCATAAGTATAACCGGGGGTACCGCCTGAAACCACACTTGAAATAATTGCATCGCAAACTCCTGTACAGGAAAGCGCGGTTGCAGAAAGGCTTAATGATAAAGCGTTAGGTTGAGTTAAGGTAAAGATAAGTTGCTGCGGACAAGCGCCGCCATCTGTTGCGTTTACAGTGTAAGTGCCTGCACACATTCCGCTACGTGGGTTAGGACAGGCAAGACAATCTGCCCATATCAATGAAATTATGCCCGTTCCACCTGATGCGTTTATTGTAACCTGCCCATCGCAAACTCCATTACAAGTTGGGTTTATCTGTGTTGCTGTAAGTACAATTCCGGGCGGGTCTGTTATGGTTATGGAAGCAGTGGCAGTGCAATTATTAAAATCGGTAACCGTTACTGTAAAAGGTGTTGCAGAGGCACAAAGATTAGTTGGATTTTGAGTTGTAGGAGGTACAACAGCACCCGTCCAGCTATAAGTATAAGTTGGTGTTCCTCCTGCTGGTGTGGTGGTAATTGTTGCATCGCACACACCATTACAAGATGGCGGTATTGAGGTAAGCGTTACAGTCAGAGGCAAAGGTTCTGTTATCACGAATTGAATTGTATCGTTGCAACCATTTAAATCGTTTACCACCAAAGAGTAAGTTCCGGCAGAAAGTCCGCTGATGGTAGGATTCACTACACTTCCGGAAGGCAGCCACACAAAATTGTAACCGGGTGAACCACCAGAGCCGGAACCTGTAGCAGTACCGTTGATTCCGAGATTACAGGAAACATCTGTGGTTAATACTGTAGCAACAACGGGTGTTGGTCCGGTAATATTAAAAGTAAAAGTGGTATCGCAGCCTGCCGCATCTGTTGCGGTTACTGTATAAGAACTTCCAACGCACAAACCGGTGGCGGTTGAACTTGTTGCGGTAGATGAAGATGCTGTTCCACCAGGCGCCCATGTAAATACATAAGGAGTAGTGCCACCGGTAAATCCGGAAATGGTAGCCGTACCGTTACAAATATCGCCGCAGGTTGGGGTAACCGTAGAAGTTGCAAACGTAAATGCAGAAGGATTTACAATTACAGCTGTGTAGGTTGTATCGCAACCTTTACTATCAGTAATTGTACAGGTATAGTTACCCGGACAAAGATTAGATGCTGTGTTTGTAGTTGAAAATCCGACCGGGTTTGCCCAGGAAAAAGTATAACCGGGGCTACTACCTGATGGATTAACTGTGGCAGAACCTGTACACGTATTATTACAAGTGGGGGCAATAACAGAGCCACCTGGCGTTATAACAGTAGGATTATTTAAGGTTATAGTTGAAGTAGAAACGCAACCAATTGAATTGGTAACGGTAAGCGTATAAGTTCCCGAACAAACATTAAAAGCTGTATCTCTCTGAAGAACAGATTTTGGATAGCCTGGTAGTTGCGGGCTATAGCTGATCGTAAAATTGGGATTGCTTCCATTAATAAAAAGACGGATCTGCCCATTACAGTCATTATGGCAAACAGGCTGAATTAATGTAGCTTGTACAAAAGGTGCTGTTGGACAGGTAACACTTACAGACACGCTTGTAAATGCATTTGAAGTATTATCATAGATCAAAACAAGGTAAGCCGCAGAACTACAGCAAAGACTGTCTTCAATGTAAGGAGAAACACTAAAAAGACCTGATGTACGAAGCGGAGAGCCAGACTCACCACAACCGGGGCTGGTATTGTACCACTCTGCGTACATTGGTGATACAGCTGCACAACCTGCAAAAGTAAGTGTTGCAACTCCGGCCGCCGGATTTGAGCAGGTAGAATACACTGCATTAATGGGGCTTGTAAAAACACAGGCAGCGGCAATATCTGCTATAGAAAACGATGCCGGCAGGTTTTGCGGTACAACTAATCTTGCCGAATTATTTGCGGGGGCTCTTACAAAAGCTTTTACAACTTCCAGTTCAACTGCAGCATCAATTTCAAAATGATCATATGCCTCAATTAAACAAACATCAATTTTAAGTTTACCTCCGGTAGATCTGAACTCGCTGCATTTAATTCCGCTTTGTTTTAAAATTAATGTTCCGTTGCTGTGAAAAAGTTTCATAGAGTTTTGTCCGAACAACATATCCGGTTTCCAGGAACCGTTTCCTGAAAAGTAAACTTCTCCTTTTAACTCCTTGCCCTGCGTTGCAATTATATTGTTGTTGCCAGCCGAAATAAAATGTAAAGAACCCAAAAAATCGAACTGTGTGGTTAAATTAAATTGCAAGCCACCGCTTATGTTCAGGTGGGAGTTTGCGCTGCCAGTAAATTTTATATCAAGCGCACCATAAGCAACAAAAAAATCTTTACAGGAGTTTGTTCCAGAAAGGTCTACTGTAATTTGTCCGAAACCTGAATTGCCGTCGAAATAAACATTATCGTTTGTGTTGGGAAGTATGTTTGCAGAATTTCCGCCCGATGTGTTTGACCAATGGGCGGGATCATTAAAACTTCCATCTCCTCCAACCCAATAAATGTTTGTGGCTTTTGAGAAAGAGAAAACACCGAAAAAAAGTATAAAAAGTATAAATTGTCTCAAAGGGGAGCTTATTAACATAATATTAACAAAATAGATTTTACGAATTTAAGCGCAATAGGTTGCTCTTTATCCGTTATAAATTTAAGTTTTTAACGGTAAAGATGTTCATTTCGTCTTATATTTATTTTATCCATCATAAATGCTGCTTTGAATCATAAATTTGCTCTTTTTCTACTATGCAAAATCCCGAAGAAAACCCCTGGAAAACGCTTGATGCAGAAGTGATGTACGAATCTGCCTGGATAAAAATTACCAAGAGCAATGTACTCAATCCGGCAAATAAACCGGCACTCTACAGCTGGGTTCATTTTAAAAATCTTGCTATTGGAATTGTTCCGATGGATAAAGAAAAAAATATTTGGTTAGTTGGGCAGTTCAGGTACCCGGTTAACGAATACAGCTGGGAAATTCCGGAAGGCGGGGGCAAAATAGGAGTTCTGCCCGAGGAATCTGCAAAGCGTGAGTTGCTTGAGGAAACCGGAATTGAAGCAGCAAAATTAACAGAACTGATGCGCATGCACCTGAGCAATTCTGCTACAGATGAAATGAGTATTACCTACCTGGCAACAGATCTGGCGTTTAAAGAGGCTGAGCCTGAGGAATCTGAAGCTTTGCAGGTAAAAAAAGTTTCGCTTAACACGGCTTTTGATATGGTTTTAAAAGGTGAGATCATGGATGCGATTACCGTTGCAGCTATTCAGCGACTTAAGTGGATGGATGAAAAGGGCGCTTTGGATGCTTTTCTGTAAAACAAGTCCGAACGAAGATTGCTTCCCACAAAAAAACAGATTACTAACGGAATCAACGCAATTTGTGCGACCCCGCTGGGGTCGGGATGCGGGGTTATGATTGCTTTTTTAAAATATGTGAATCCGCTGGATTCAAGACACCCGCTTGCATTGCTTTTTCCTCTGTCAATCGAAAAACACAATTTATCCTGGTGGTATCACACATTTTAACACAATACCACATAGAACGAAATCGACTCCAGCTGGAGTCGTACACGTTAGCAATCAACGGAAAAGAATCATTGGTATCAAACAATTTGTTTGGCTTCTATTGAATCAAATTTTCTCATTTCAATTATGATATCCGAATCAGCTGAATTCAAGAGATTTTCGGGATTTTCAATTGATATTAACTGATCCACCCACAGATTTGCGAAAATTTGCGCTATTCGTGGATAACCAATGAATAAAATTTATGTGGCAAATGCAAGCCCTGTTGTACAAAGTAAATCCTTAAATTTGCTGTTCATTTTTTAGCGCGGATTTTCTATGAAGAATTATGTAGCATCTTTTCCAGATCAGTTAGAGGAGGCATTGAAAATATCGGAAAGCATAAAACTTCCGTTTGAGAAAAAAAATATTCAGAATATTCTTATTACAGGCCTTGGAGGTTCAGGAATAAGCGGAACAATTATTTCTGAACTGGTGGCAGATACATGCCCGGTTCCTGTTACAGTAAACAAAGATTATTCGCTGCCCGCCTTTGTAAATGAAAAATCGCTTGTAATTATTTGTTCTTACTCAGGCAACACAGAAGAGACTTTGAGTGTTTTAGCTGCTGCAATAAAACAAAAAGCACAACTCATTTGCATAAGCAGTGGCGGTACAGTTTCTGAAATTGCAACAAAAAATAATTTTGCTTTAATTACCATTCCGGGCGGTCATCCTCCGCGTGCAAGTTTTGCTTATCCGCTTGTACAGCTTATGAAAATTTTTGAATTGCTTGGTTTTTCAAAAGGCGGGTTTAAAACAGAAACAGAAAATTTTATTGCTTTGGCAAAGAAAGATAAAAATGAGATTGTTGATTCTTCTCTTGCGTTTGCAAAAAAACTTCAGAATAAAATTCCTGTTATTTATTGCATCAGTGGTAACGAAGGTGTTGCCATACGTTTCAGACAGCAAATAAACGAAAATTCTAAAATGCTTTGCTGGCACCACGTACTGCCAGAAATGAACCATAACGAATTAGTGGGTTGGGTAGATAAGAACGATAACATTGCCGTGGTTGCTTTAAGAACAACGTTTGATTTTGCAAGAAGTGTAAAACGTCTTGAGATCTGCAAAACAATTATTGAACCTCTTGCAAATTCTTTTTCTGAAATTCACGCAAAAGGAAATTCAAAAACAGAACAGACGCTTTACTTAGTTCATTTTACAGACTGGATCTCTTGCCATTTGGCAGATCTTAAAAAAGTAGATGCTATTGAAGTAAATGTAATTAACCGCCTTAAAAGCGAACTGGCTAAATTTTAAGCCATGCAAAAAGTTTTTTTCAGAGACCTTGGCCTTATGGATTACAAGGAATGCTGGGATCTCCAGGAAACTTTATTTAATGAGGTTGTAGGAAGAAAATTAAAAAACCGCGATCTTCCTTCAGAAAATCATGAAATACAAGAACACCATTTACTTTTTGTAGAACATCCGCATGTGTATACTTTAGGAAAAAGCGGCAACGAAGAAAATTTATTGCTGAACCAAAATCAGTTGGGCGAACAAAACGCCACTTACTATAAGATCAATCGCGGCGGAGATATTACCTATCATGGTCCCGGACAAATTGTAGGATATCCGATTCTTGATCTTGATCTTTTTTTTACCGACATACATAAATATTTGCGTTTGCTAGAAGAAACAATTATTCTTACGCTTAAAGAATACGGCCTTGAAGCCGGAAGAAGAAAAGGTGAAACGGGTGTTTGGTTAGAGGCGGAGGATGAACTTAAAGCAAGAAAGATCTGTGCTATGGGAGTGCGTTGCAGCAGGTGGGTTACTATGCATGGCTTTGCGCTCAACGTAAATTCAGATCTGAATTATTTTGGCAACATAATTCCCTGCGGAATAAAAGACAAAGCCGTAACTTCGTTAGACAGTGAGCTTGAAAAAAAAATTGATACAGAAGAAGTGAAAGAAAAACTTAAAAAACATTTTGCATTTTTATTTGAATGCACATTATCATCATGAAAAAAGACATTCACTTTGAAGAGGTAAAAGATGTTGCGGTGGCTGTGGTAAAAGAAACTGCAGAAGGTGCAGACCTTTGGAATGTGTACCTGATCAACCTCAAAAAAATTCCGCTTAAAAATGTACTTATAAATAGCAGCGGGTACGGAACAGAAAAAAAAGAAAATGTAAAAACAAGTACGCTAAGATTTTTTTTCGAAGAAATTCCGGCAGAAAGTTTTGTTGTTGTAGAACCTATTATGCCCGAAGTTTTTTCGCTGAACAATGAATATTGGCTTAGTTTTTATATTGGCGAAGAGATACAGGATAAGAAATATATTTTTCTGGCGGAGAGTATTATTGAGAAGAATTTAGTGAAGATTCCACTCGTGAATCTGAAGGGGGTTTTGATTAAATAAATCTACGAATCGCGAATGAATACGAATTTGATCTATTGCGGATATAAGATATAAGACCAGAAGATATAAGATTGGCGCGAGGAAAATTGACGGAAAAACTAAACGACAGATATGAGATAGGAGACTTTGAGATATATCCCGATAGCTATCGGGAGGTGCACGAGAAATAATGAATGAAGAATGATGAATTTTGAATGATGAAGTAGGTTTGAAGTGAAAATAAAAAGGGGCAACTCATAATGACAGATTTAAAAATAGGAGTTATAGGTGGTGGGAGCTGGGCTACTGCGCTGGTAAAAATTCTTTGTAATAATGTTACAGCCGTTAACTGGTGGCTCAGAAGTGCTGATGATGTTGAGCACCTGCGTAAGTTTAACCACAATCCAAAATACCTGACATCGGTTGAGTTTCAGCAAGAAAAAATTGTGCTGTTTAACGAGGTAGAAAAAATTATTGAGGCAAGTGATATTATTATTCTTGCTGTTCCATCTGCGTTTTGCCACAGCGTTTTAAAAACACTTCCAAAAGAAATTTTAAAAAACAAAATAGTTTTTTCTGCAATAAAAGGAATTATACCTGAGTACAATTTAATTGTGGGCGAGTATCTCAATAAAGTTTTTGAAGTGCCGTTTCAGAACATTGGGGTAATTACCGGCCCCTGCCATGCAGAAGAAGTGGCAATGGAAAAACTTTCTTATCTGACCCTTGCCTGCAGAGAAATTAATACCGCAGAAAAACTGGCAGCACAAATGCGTTGCCGCTACATTAAAGTAACTGCTTCTGATGATATTTACGGAACAGAATACAGCGCGGTTTTAAAAAACGTAATTGCAGTTGCCGGCGGAATCTGCCACGGTTTAGGTTATGGTGATAATTTTTTAAGCGTACTCGTTTCAAATGCCATACAGGAAATTGAGCGTTTTGTAAAAGCAGTACATCCAATTGACAGAGATATAAAAGCATCTGCCTATTTGGGAGATCTCCTGGTAACTGCCTACTCTCAATTCAGCAGAAACAGAATGTTTGGCACCATGATCGGAAAAGGATATTCTGTAAAAATGGCGCAGTTAGAAATGCAAATGGTGGCAGAAGGTTATTACGCTGTAAAATGCGTGCATGAATTAAATAAAAAATTTAAAGTACATATGCCCATTTCTGATGCGGTTTACAATATTGTTTACGAAAAAATTTCTCCTTCCATTGAAATGAAATTGCTGTGCGATAAACTTTCGTGAGGTATTCGCTACACGCAATGTCATTAAGTTAAGTGCAAACTTTACTATGCAGCCGGTCTTTAGCCGGCTGCTAAGAGTGAAAAAAAAGACCGGGCTTTAGCCCAAAGTAATTTAGCTTAATGATATTGCGCCTGATTTATTTTTAAAACGTATGCACTCTCGCGGAAGTACAATTAAGTTAAATACGAATTTTGGGCTAAAGCCCAATTTACTTTTTCTTATTCTAGCTTCCCGCTAAAAACGGGAGGCTTATTGAATTCCTTAACTTAATGACATTGCGCTACGCGGCCAGTTACTACTTTGTTTTTATTTTAACCGATAGATCGTCACTACGCGACTTTGGGTTAACAGATAAAAACAAACCAAGGTGTAATAAAATTGATTACGGGGCTTGGTTTTACAAACAAATTCTATTTTGCTTTATCCATCAATTACCAAAGTGTTTTCGCGTGTTTCGCACTTTGATCTCATTTAAAAAAAGCTTAACTTTAATATATAAAAACTTTTTTTTAATGTCAAAAATTAAAAAAATATTCCTTCTTTGTTTGCTTTTCTTTTTTGCCGGAAAAAATTTCTCGCAACACCAGCATCATAAAGTAGATTCTGCAAACGTAAAACACCCGCACGGAATTTATTTGGCACTTGGCCCCTCTATATCTGGTATTGATATTTATAAAACCTATTTGCAAAATCCGCATCGTGTGGGTATTAACGCAAGGGTTTACGGAGAATACTCAAACCGTTTAAGATTGGCGGGTGGTTTTACACGCATTACAAAATTCAATTACGCACCATCGTGGAAAAAACTCGGAGCTTTTAATGTTGACCTTGACCTGCATTTTATGGCCAGGGTAAAAGACGAACACATTATTTTTTACGGGGTTCTTGGTCTTTGCTACCATCAATGGAATGGTTATTTCAGAGGGCAATCTGCTTTTTACGATGCCATTGCAAAATATAAACCCAACACGTACATTTCTCAAAACTGGGTAGGTTTAAATGTTGGTTTGGGATTTGAAAGAGCTTTTAAATATTTTGATGTATTTGCAGAATACCGCTACCGCTTTGCAAAAACAGAAGTTGTTTTAGGCATTGCCGATGTGGCAGTAAACATAGGCATCAAGAAAAAAATTCATTTCGAAAAAATTTTCAGGGGAGTTGGCGATAAGTATAGATGGTTTTAGTTTTTTTAGGGATTAGGGGTTAGGGAATAGTGAATAGGGGAAAGATTTGACACGGAGAAACGGAGACACAGAGTTACACTTAGAATAATTTTTTACTGATCAAGAAAAAATCTCTTTAGAAAAGGCCGAACAAAATACCAGAATTAAAAATCCCCCTATTCCCTATCTCCTAACCCCTATTCCCCCTAAAAAAAGCTTTCTTACGAACTCAATCCACCTTACGGTAAATCAATTGCATCATCTTTTCATCCTTGCGGTAAATATCAAGGTAGAGTTGCAGCCTGTTAGCAGAATCTGCAACGGCGGTAAAATATTTTGTGTAGATCGGAAATTTTTTCTTCATATCAATTTTTCGCTGAATGGGGGTGGCAAGATAATTCAGCAAAGTATCATAAGGCAACTTCAAAGTATCTTCGCGAATTAAAAAACGGGCAACGTCCATATATTTTTCAAGGCGTATACAACCGTGGCTTTGCGAGCGGGCAGCTGTTTTAAAATATCGTTTAGAGTTGGTATCATGCAAATAAACACCGTATGGATTGTTGAAATTGAATTTTACAATTCCCAATGAATTATCTTCTCCAATTCTTTGGCGAAAACGATAAGGCAAATTTGTTCTGTTGTATTTTCTCCATTTAACGGTTTTGTTATCTACCACATTTCCTAAATGATCAATAATTTCAAAATTCTTTTTGCGCAGGTAAGAAGAGTCTCGCTGTACAGCAGGTAAAATTTCTTTTCCGGCAATACTTGGCGGCACATTCCAATACGGATAAATGAGCATAAAATTAATTCTGCTTTTTAAGAGCGGAGTTTGATTTTCTGGTTTTCCGCACACTACGTTAGATTGTATGACCAAGGTATCGTCTTCCATTACCCTTAATGTAAAAGATGGAATGTTGATCCAGAAATAAACGTTTGGCAATTTTTCTTCTTCCCATCTCCATCTTTCCAATGCCATTTCCATTTGCCTGATTACTTTTTCTCTGTTTATGCCCAATGCCTGTTTGGTTAGTTTTCCAACCTTACCATCAGGATCCATGTTCCAGTTTTTCTGAAAACGTTTTAATGCTTTAGAGAGTTTTACACTGTCGTTTCCTTCAAGCGTAGAATCGTACTCGCCCGTAAATTTTAAACGTTCTGCAATTTTTATTTTCAGCAGTTTAGAGGTGTCGGGCAAAGTGGTAAAGGGAATGCTGTCAAAATTCTTTACGTTTTTGTCGTAAATATATTTTCTGAATTCGTCTCTTAAAAAAATATAGCCTTCCTGTTTTGGCTCAAGAGATTCAATTGCCTTGCGAAGATTTTTTTCTTTTATTCCGCTGTTAAGAGTTTGCACCCAATTCAGATCTAATTTAGATGGTTTCCACTCAAGCAATAAACTATCAGGATAAAAGCGGCCTTTGTTTATGTGTGCACCAAATTTTAAATAGGCATCGTACATTAAAGCTTCGGCCTGCGCTATCGAAGTTGTGTTGTATTCATCTTTGCCTTTATCGTAAAAATTTTCTACCAGCGAGTTTATTTTTGAGAAATGATAGGTCTCGCTGTAAAGGGCGTAATGCCTAGCGCTTTTAATTATAGCAAAAAGAGAATCGCCCAGGGCAGATAATTTTCCGGCATCGGTCCACAGTGGCGAAAATTCCGGATTCATTACCTGTTTAATAAACGAAAGGGTAATTAAACTGTCTTTGCCAATTACCAATAAAGAATCGTTTGTTTTTTTGCCAAACAGTTCTTTTAATTGTTCTGTGGTAATCTTGTTAACGTCTTGCGGGGTTTTAACCGTTACTTTGGTTTCTTGTGCGGGGTTGTTTGAGCAACTAAAAAAAAAGAAAACCGAGAGTATTAAAAAAAGGTAATTTTTCACTTAAGGGCTTTAGAAGGGGCAAAGATAAGGTGAAAAAAGTTATCTGTTATTAGTTGTAAGTTAATTGTTGTTGGTTTTCCGCCTTCTCTGCTTTGCAGATACAACGGATAAAATCAGTTTTCGGTTTACAGATAGTTAGTTTGTTGGGGTTAGTTAGTTGGCTGATTGGTTTTTAGCCAGTAAGCTAAATCAGTAGTTTTTTTGTGACACTAAGCCCCGTCGAATTTTTTGTCACACTGAGCCCTGTCGAAGTGTACAAAAAAAAATCCGGCTCCTCGCAGAACCGGATTTAAGCAAACAAAACAGATAATAAACCGGTTTTGTTTTTTCGGGAACCACTCCCGTAGATATTTTAAGAAATTTCTCTGTTTTTATTAAAAGACCAGAAAAATTTCCGGTTCAAATGGTTTCCCGGCTTGTTTTCTAATGGTAAACCACCCGCTAGAAAGGAGAAAAAAAAGAACGACATTTAAAAAGAGCAAGCCAGGAAACCAATGAACACGAAATTTTTAAACCTTTGTTACACCTTTTTTATTCTGATATTATAGGTATTACAATACTCATATTACTATATTTTGTCAGGCTGAGCTCTGTCGAAGCCTGTTTTTTAATTTCTTTAAAATAACCCCGTCCTGAACTTTTCTTACAAACCACCCCTGATTTTCGGAAAAACCTCTCTTTGGAAAGATCTTCAGAACTAAGGGTTATTTTTTACTGTTTTAAACCAGAAAGAACACAAAGCAAAACTACAGCAACAGCCTCCTTTTTACACGGACACATTAATCCGTTATTGACAAAAGGCCCTGCAATGCCCGTAAACACTGTAAAAAAATAAATCAGTATGAAAAAGAGCTATAAAATTTTAACACTAAATACCCTAAAAATGCTATCCATGTTAAAATTCTGTTACAAATAAACGCAAAATATTTCAATTATCAGCAGTTTAGCCAAAATACGGATAAAATATTTAACGCTTTTTGACCTATGTTTTCAACATCCGTAATACGGATAGTTTTTAAAAAAATTGTAATTAATTATTTATCAGTTGTTTAAAATGTTACGGAAAGAGCTTAAGCCAAAATTCTATCCGTTTAACAAATAAAACATGTTGAAATCTTTTTAACGGAATTTTAACCAGTTAACTTTAAGGCCTGAAATAAACACGAATTTATTTTAATGAAATGGTATTCTCAACACAGATTTAGCCGCTACGTTCTGCAAAACCCCGTCAATCCCCCTCGTAATTTGCGCACACTCCCCCTTGAAAAGGGGGAAAAGTTTTTCCGAAGGAAAAGCTGAGGGGGATTAACGGCCGCAAGACAAATTAAAAAAAATCCTACCGATAGAATTTCAGAGGACAATCAAACAAAAGCAAGAAATTAAACTTAGTTTAAATCAATGCGCTGAGACTTTGCGGCGCTTGCTGTTGCAGTGGCGGGCACTGTTTCTGTAATTCTTTTTTTAAGCCAGCGTTGTACCGGAAACAACTCGTGCGAATAAAATTTCCAGGAAACGGGTTGGTCTTTTACTGAGAGTTTTTTTAGAAAATAAATTAAACGGTGGCTGGCTGTTTTACCATAGCCGCATAATTTATACTCTTGCAAAACCCTAAAAATATACTCATCTCGCTCAGATACGGCAGTTTTTTCATCTGCGCTGTTGCGTTTAATTTGTTTTCTTAAAGATTCTATAGCATCATCTGCCTCGCCAAACTCGCCCAGCTCTATAAGGCTCATAATTTTTAAATACCGCACACCCAACTCCCAACGCGGTTTATCTTTTAAAATTTGCAAAGCCAGGTTAGAAATTCTTTTGGCCTCTTTAAACCTGCCCAAAACAAAATCTAAACAACCGGAGTAGTAGGTAAATTTATCGTAACGAATTTCTCCTATATCTCTTTTTTCGTGGGTAAGTAAAACATCTAATACCTCCTGGCAACGAACGTAATCTTTGCCATAGAAACAGGCGTAAAACTCATGCTCTTTTGAGATAATGTAATTGAAAGAATTGTGAGGGGAATAGCTTTGAGCAACACGCATTGCTTGCGCTGCTTCCTTAAATCTTTTTTGGTAGATAAGGCTCTCACCCATATTTCCATAAACAAACCCAAAGCGTTGCTTTACTCCTATTGCTTTACTTCTTTTAAGCAATGAAATTAGTTCAAGGCAAATATCTGTTGAATCTGTCCATTGACCTTTTCGTTGAACCTGAGCTAATTTTAATATTTTATAAAAGTATTGCACACCAGTCGAAACAGTTGTATAAGGATCAGATTCCATTTGCTGAATCTTATCATCAATAAAATCACTTAGCTCTTTTTGCGAGAAATGAGAAATTAATTTTTGGTTGGAAATAACTACAAAATAATAATCATTGGCCAACCGCCTTGCCCTAGAACATTCCTGATAATACTCTATCTCATGCTGAATTTTTAAAAACTCTTTATATCCCAAAGTATTGGCGATTACATATTTTTTATTTGTAAGGGCCTCTACAATAGAATCGTAAAGTTCATATTCTTTAGCTTCATCTACAATCTCAGATAAAAGGTGATTGAATACATCTCCTTTTGATAAAGCAGATTTTGTGGTAAGAATTTTTACCTGCAATAATTTCTTTTTAATACGTACATGAGCTTTTTCTGCCGGATCCACTATTTCGTCCTTTGTCAAAAAATCATCACTGCACATTTTATCAAGGATCTTTAAAAATACCCTCGATTTTATTTTGGAATAAGCCGCATCAGATTCAATTTCCTTTACTTGTTGTAAAACAAAATCATCGTTCAGCTCGGCAAGCGGGGTATTGATAAGCAGGTTAAAAAAACGACTCTCAAGC
>JACMLS010000411.1 GCA_014379485.1 Bacteroidia bacterium
TAAAACATAATTTCAAAATAGACATTGGTCGGTTACGACCGGAAGAATCAAAAAAGAGCAAAATATTGATTTCAATCAATGAATTTGAAAAGTGTTGCGAAAAGATGGAAGAAAAAACAAAGGAATTAATAAAAAAACGAATTACACTGTGCCTCGTCTACAATGACTATAATGTGGCTTGGGTAACTACTGATGAGAATGCGGAAACAATTGATGTTGAAGAAACCTTGAAAATGATAAAAGAAAACTCTGAGAAGTATGAAGAGCAGATGAGGAATGAAAAGAATTAATGCTTTCAAGACTTCAATTTCACTCGTCCTTCGCCCCTCTACCTCGTCACTCTCTAAAAAATTCCATTCAGTAAAAACCAGCCATATACCAAAGTCGTTTGTAAAATCATTACGGGAAAATTCAGAAAGAAAAGTTTTATTGCGGTAATGAATTTAAATTTCAGCGAAACAGTTTGATACACACTTATTAAATTAAAGAACAAGCCGATTAAACCCGTACTTAAAATAATTGCTCCAAGCATTCTGTTCTCTGCTCTTGTGGTTGCAATTGAAAAATATTTTTTTTCAGCAGTCAGATAGAAAAAAAGAATAGTGCACCCTGCTGTTAAAACAAGAAAAGAAATTAAAAGCGCATATTTTTTAAAGATCACCATCATCAGTAGAAACAGAATCAATTAAGGGTATAGTAATTTTTTCGTTTTTAAGGTCATGAAAATTTCCAAGGCTACCTTTTACCCATTCATCAGAAATAAAAAGGCTCAAAACTTTTTCTGCCGGCTCGTTACTTTTTTTTACGGCTTGCGCAAGACCGGGCTCTGAAAATAATCTTCTGATAAAAAATATATAAAACACCGGAGAAATGCTGTTGTCTCCGCTATGTGCAACATAATAATTTACTTTTTGTTTCTGATAATAAAGGCACTGATCGTTGTTGCCGCAACCTGAGTTATATGCCATGCGGATCTTCTTTCTCAGAACAGAATCTACTTCGTTCAGCATCTCATAATAAAAATTTCCGTGAGCCAGAAAAAAAACATCAACACTATCTGAACTTTTAAGTAACCTGTTCAGATTATAAATAAATTCTTTCTGATCGGGCTTGTAAAAATGCCGGTGACTGGTTTCTATATAATCAAACTCAGCATAATATTGTTCGAAATAATGAAACGTTAACCATGCCGTACCTCTTTTTTGCAGCGGACTTACATTATCGCGCAGCACAATGGCCGAAATATTTTTTTTACTTAACGAAGAAAATGAAAGCGGATAGTCTGTAACAATTACAGAAACAAAAAGACAAATAAGAAAAAAAAGAATCGTGAAAAGAAGAGGTTTTAATTTCAAGGGAAATATTTTTATTACTTTTTACTCAAAAATTTCTTCCTTTTTTTCAAACTACCACCACTTTTTCATCTTGAACCAGATGGCCATGGTAATCATGATGGCAAACATTACCCCCAACGTGATCCAGTAACCGTAAGGCGAATAGAGCTCAGGCATGTTTCCCGGCAAAGGTTTTCCCTGAAGATCAACATTCTGAAAATTCATTCCATAAATTCCCGCAATAAATGTAACCGGAATAAAGATCGCCGAAATGGTTGTGAGGGCTTTCATTACCTCATTTAACTTATTGGCATTATTGGAAAGATAAACCTCCATAATACCGGCCAGAGATTCTCGGTATTGCTCAACAGTGTCGTTTACTTTGTTAATGTGATCGTGCACATCCCGCAAATAAATAGTGTTTGTTTCACTGATCAGTTCTGTATCGCTACGCATCATATTAAAGATCATTTCGCGCACCGGCCAGATCATTTTACGAATGGTTAAATTTTCTTTTTTAAGATCATGTAACTGCAACATTACTTTTTTGTGCGGATGATACAGTACTTCGTCATCAAGCGCCTCAATTTTTTCTCCGAGTTTTTCAAGCACTACAAAATAATGATCTACAACCGCATCAATTAAAGCGTAGGCAAGATAATCAGGCCCCATTTTTCTTACACGCCCTTTACTCTCGCGCAAACGAACTCTCACTACATCAAAAGCATCGCCACCATGCGGTTCCTGGAAAGAAAGCACAGTGTCTTCAAACAAAAGAATGCTCAGGTGTTCAGACATTACGTGGCTGTCGTAATACAACATTTTTAAAACCGCCACCACGTAGCGCGAATATTCTTCAAACTTTGGGCGCGAATCAATATGCGTAATGTCTTCCTGCGTAAGCGGGTGTATGCTGTACCACTTTCCGAATTTTTCTATCAGTTCAATGTTATGGATGCCATCTACGTTGATCCACTTCATTAAACCGGGTTTCACTGCTTTTTTGCAGTCTGCAAAATCCAAAAAGTCTTCTTCAAAATATTCAGATTCGTTGTACTGAATCATGGTAATCTTTACATCGCCACTTGTCAGAGAGTGATGTTCGAACATATCACCGGGAGCAGCGCCTACGTTGTGTTTTTGCCTCTGGGTTTTTTTCCTGGTAAGCAAATTCATAGCTATTTTGGTTCTACGAAACATAGGCTCCTTTTATTACAACAACAATTTCTCCTTTTATTGTTTTTGATTTAAAATACTCAAGCACTTCTTTTACTGTTCCTCTTTTGTTTTCTTCAAACATCTTAGAGAGTTCGCGGCAAACGCACACTTCTCTTTCTTCTCCCAGATTCTGCCCAATTTCTTCAAGCAATTTTATAAGCCTGTAAGGAGATTCATACAAAATTAATGTTTTTGTGTCAGCAAGCAACTCCTTCCATTTTGTCTGTCTTCCCTTCTTCTGAGGAAGAAATCCGTAGAATGAAAACTCATTGCAGGGAAAGCCTGAGTTGACAAGAGCCGGAACAAAAGCTGTTGGGCCCGGAAGCGTTTCTATTTCAACTCCGCGCGCAATACATTCTCTTACAAGCAAAAAACCGGGATCAGAAATTCCTGGCGTGCCGGCATCAGAGATCAATGCAGTTGTTTTTGATGATTGAATGAGTGCAATGGTTTCATCAAGTACCCTGTGCTCGTTATGCGAATGAAAAGAACGCAGTTGTTTTTCTATTGCAAAATGTTTTAAAAGTTGTCCGCTTGTACGTGTATCTTCTGCCAGTATAAAATCTGCTTCTTTCAATATCCTCAACGCTCTGAGTGTTATATCCTCAAGGTTTCCTATCGGGGTTGGAACAAGAATTAATTTTGCCATAAAAAAAATCTGAAGACCAAATTTAATCTTTTTAATCAAGCATGAAAGCCCTTGAAAAACAATCAAAAAAAAACAAATCATGCACTTAATGCAAGAAAAAATTTCACCTGATACAAACTCCGTTTTATACTCCCCGGTTTTTTTTCAGGCAACTCATTTTCGCTTTACATCATCTTATTTTTAAGCGGATAAAATCAAAATATCCGTGTTACGTTTTAAATCATTAAGTATTTTGAGTAAAAGTGACTAAAATCAGGCCTTTTGCAGGATTCATGACAATTCAATGACAATAGGAATATCAAAATTTGCCACTTTTGCGGTATTGTATGGAAGAGTTGAAGATCATAGCATTAACGCACAAAAACCTTGACATTGCAAGCGTAGGTTTTTTGCACCTTGACGAGGAAAAACAAAAAGAAAAACTGCCTGTTTTAAAACAACGTTTTGGTTTTTCTGAGCTCATGTTTTTAAGCACCTGCAACCGCATTGAATTTATTTTTACATCAGATGAAAATGTTAGCGAAGAGATCTTAAAAAGTATTTTTCTTGAGTTACAACCCGAATCAGATAACGAAACTTTAAATCTTCTTGCAGAAAACGCGGCCATTTTTACAGGTGAGGCGGCACTTAAACATTTATTTGCAGTTGCATCGAGCATTGATTCGCTTGTGGTGGGAGAACGCGAAATTATTACGCAGGTAAGAAAAGCGTATGAGTTTTGCAATGCACTTGGCCTTACCGGAGATAAGATTCGTATGGTCATTAAGCAAACCATCATTACAGCCAAAGAGATCTACACGCAAACAAACATTGCAAAAAATCCGGTTTCTGTTGTATCACTCGCCTATAGAAAATTGCGCGAGCTGAACATTCCGGTTGATGCACGTTTTATAATTGTGGGAGCCGGCGAGACCAATACTTTAATGGCAAAATATTTAAAGAAACATCAGTACACCAATTTTTCTGTTTTTAACCGCACCGTTTCTAAAGGCTGGGATCTTGCCAATGTATTGGGAGGAACAGCTTACCCGCTTGAGAATTTAAAAAGTTTTAATGAAGGTTTTGATGTGATCATTACCTGCACCGGCTCTGCAGAACCGGTAATAACAACAGAAATTTATGCTTCTCTTCTTAAAGGAGAAAAAAATAAAAAAGTGGTTATTGACCTTGCAGTTCCAAACGATCTGGATGCAGGAGTACTGAAAAAATTTGATGTGAACCTGATCGCAGTTTCTAACTTACGTGAAGTAGCGAAAGAAAATTTATTGCAGAGAGAGAGTGAGCTTGAACATTGCTACAGGATCATTGAAGAAAAAACAATTAACTACAGAAGTTTATACCGCGAACGCAAAATAGAACTTGCATTCAGCGAAATTCCGCAAAGGGTAAAAGAAATAAAAGAATCAGCAATGAATGATGTGTTTGCAAAAGACCTGAGCAGCCTGGACGCAAAAAGCAAAGAAGTGCTTGATAAAGTAATTTCTTACATGGAAAAAAAATACAACGCTGTTGCAATGAAAACTGCAAAAGAAGCAATGCTTGACAAAGAAGGGGTACCAGGTACCAATAAGTAATGAAAAAAATCATCATCGGCACACGCGGCTCTGAATTAGCGCTCTGGCAAGCCAACTACACCAAAGAACTTCTTGAAAAAAACGGGCACACGGTTGAATTAAAGATCATTTCAACTCAAGGCGACCGTACGCAGCAATGGAACACTTCTTTTGAAAAATTAGAAGGAAAAGGTTTTTTTACCAAAGAATTGGAAGAAGCTTTACTGAAAAAAGAAATTGATCTTGCTGTTCACTCACACAAAGATCTGCCAACAGAAAACCCCGATGGATTAATTATTGCAGGTGTTTCTGAACGTGAAGATCCGGCCGAACTTTTGCTCATACGAAAAGAATGTGTAGATGAAACACAGAAATTTAATTTAAAGCAAAATGCAATTGTAGGAACTTCTTCGTCGCGCAGAAAATCTCAGTTACTTGCATTTCGCCCTGACGTTGAATTAAAAGACCTGCGCGGAAACGTTCCTACACGAATAGAGAAATTAAGAAATACTAAAAACATAGTAATGAGCAGTGGTATTCAATATACTGTTTCTCATACAAAAAAAGCATCCAAAGATATACTTACTGAA
>JACMLS010000412.1 GCA_014379485.1 Bacteroidia bacterium
TTATGTCAGCAGGAAATACGAGGATGCAAATGGCGAATCATTTACCTCAGATGAAAATGGTTTTATGCATGTACCCATTGCAAAAAAGGACGATAGAAATTTCCGGATGGAATTCACTTCGAAAATTTTAAAATCTTTTCGAAGAAGAACGACTCAAAATTTCACATAAGTGATAAGGAAATAAAAAGTTTGGATGAAAAGTCTCTTCTCGAAAACTCAAATGGCTTTCTGAAACTACAGTCAATTATAAACAGATTCTCCGGGTTTCAATTTGAAAAAAGAGAGCCTTTAGTTAAAAGGAAATATTACACAGCGTGTTTTGGATATAACAAGTTTTTCAGTGATTTATTTAGCAGCGGCAAGCATTTTAAATCATCAAGTGGTCTCATTTTACATGATCAAAATTTAAATAATTATCTTAAATGCATCGAATCTATTCATTTTGTTGATGAAACTGCAGAAAGTATTATCGACTTTATAGATGATGTGGCTGGAATTTTCAGAAATATAAATAAATACAAGGACATTACTAAAGTAATTATTGACAAAAAGGATTTTTTTAAAACTAACCCGAAGCATGGATTAGTTTTAGAGCTAATAAATATTAATCTTGTTTACTGGACTAGTGAGTTTGTTGGGCCGCTGGCATTAATGAAAGAACGAGTACCAATTGAGGATATTTCCAAATATTTGAAGAATAAAAACGAGGAGAGTTATAGCATTATTGATGATATTGTTTTTAGAAAAGCGGCGAGTATGTACGACTGTGAAGGACTCACATTGCAAGTTGTAAATAGTACTCTAT
Source organism: Bacteroidia bacterium (assembly GCA_014379485.1). Classification (GTDB taxonomy): domain Bacteria; phylum Bacteroidota; class Bacteroidia; order B-17B0; family Aurantibacillaceae; genus AM-1111. The sequence continues at coordinate 806 of JACMLS010000412.1, forward strand.
CTAATGGAATTACGAGGTTTTATCTTGATGCTGATCTGTTTAAATTAGGGTTTATTAAGCTTGCTCAAGATTTAGAAAGAAGCGATTTCGATAAACACTTCTTTAATTATGCAATTCAGCTTGCGAATGGAACTTTAGATGAGAGTAAACTGGAAAATTATATCGGGAAATTGTTTAAAAAGGAAACTTTAGAGATTATTCAAATAAATTATTTGAGGTTAAAACTAAATAACTATAATTTGAAAGTGGACACAAAAAAATTTGTAGTAACAAATCCATATACACAAGGCATGATCTATTTGATAGAAGCTTTTCAAGAAGAAAACCCTGCAAATAGAATTGCTCTTTTTAAAAAATCGTTAGCGAAGTTGTATCATATTAAGTATTTTTATTTGGAAGCGGTGTTATTATATGGCAAATTTCTGAAAGAAATGGCTAATGAAGAATATAAAAATATTCTTCAGGGCGGATTAGATTTTGCCAAGCAATATAACTACATGTATCTTCATTTTCAATTTAGTAAAGAGCTTGAGCTAATTAACGAGGAATATGATGAAACTAAAAATTATAACCTATTATCAATAACCGGTGAAGAATTAAAGAACTATACTGAGAAGTACAAGAAAGTAAGAGCAAAAACAAATTAACTTTTAAATTAAAGGGCCAAAAAAAAGAAAAAATCCTTACGAAGGAATAGACTTCAAAATCTCTCCAAACCTAAAAACATCTTCAAAAGAATTATAAAGCGGAACGGGCGCCATACGAATTACATTCGGTTCTCTCCAGTCTGCAATTACACCTGCATCCATTAATTTTTTGTGCAACTCTTTTCCTCGTCCGTGGGCAATTACTGAGAGTTGGCAACCCCGCTCTTTTTTTGGAGTAATGATCTCAAACTTTTTTTCTGCAGGTTGAGATTTATTTATTTCTTCAATTACAAATTCTAAATAGGCTGTAAGCGATTTACTTTTTTCTGTAAGTGCAGCCATTCCCGCATCGTCAAAAATTGCTATTGCGGCTTTGTAGGCGGCCATGCTTAATACAGGCGCATTACTTAGTTGCCAGCGCTCTGCCGTGAGCATTGGCCGGAATTCACGCTCCATTTTAAAGCGTTCATCTTTATCGTGGCCCCACCAGCCGGCAAACAAAGGAAGGTCTGTATTCTTTAAATGTTTTTTATGCACGAAGGCGCCTGCAACAGAGCCCGGGCCTGAGTTTAAATATTTGTAAGAACACCAGCAGGCAAAATCTACGCCCCAGTTGTGTAATTCCAAACGAATGTTTCCGGCCGCGTGCGCAAGATCCCAGCCGCAAATTGCACCAACGTTTTGCGCAGCCTTTGTGATTTTTTTTATATCAAACACCTGCCCCGTTAAATAATTTACTCCGCCAATCATTACAAGAGCCAGTTCGTTTTTGTGTTTTTCTATTACAGATAGAACGTCTTCTGTTCTTAAATTGTGTTCTCCTTCGCGCGGAAAAATTTCTATCAGCGCATCTTCAGTTTTATATCCATGAAATTTTATTTGCGATTGTAAAGCGTATTGATCAGACGGAAACGCTTTTGCTTCACAAATAATTTTGTAACGTTGTTTTGTGGGCCGATAAAATGAAACCATTAAAAAATGCAAGTTAGAAGTAAGCTGGTTCATCATCACCACTTCTTCTGTCATGGCGCCAACTAAGCGCGCAGTTTTTTCAGTAAGGAATTCATGATAATCCACCCAACGGTTCTTTGCCAAAAAATGCCCTTCCACACCATATTTTGCCCAGTCATTCAATTCCTGCTGAATGGAAGCGGCTGTGGTTTTAGGTTGCAGCCCAAGAGAGTTGCCGGTAAAATAAACGCAATCTGCATTTTTATGTTGGGGAATAAAAAACTTTTTTCTGTAAGAAGACAAAGCATCTTGCTTATCCTGTTCTTTGGCCCATTTTTTTGTGAATTCCATAAATGAAAAATTATGGAAACAAAAATAGGAATTATGGAGCCACGAATTGCACGAATTGTGGGAATTTATTTTTGACCGGATTAAGGTTGCAAGCGGAATTTAAAAAAATGGGGGGACCAAAACGGGGTTTTTCTATCAACTTTGTTTCAGATGGATTCAGAAGATTTTTAAAATTAAAGAACATTCTTTTCTGAAGTATTTCCCGCATATTTTTCATTTCTGTTTCATAATTTTTAAATGCGGATAAGAAAGATTCTGTTCCGGATTCCCCCTTTTCACTCCCGGAAAAAAAGAAGAGATCAGCTTCTTCAGTTTCAGAACTTTCCTGGCTGCAAATTATCTTATATATTTCTTCGTTATTCTTATGCCATCGTGCAATCGCTTTTTTGTTGCCGCTGTTATAAATGCTTTTTTTCAATGAGTCGGCAGCGGCAATGCATGTACAGTGGAAGCCGTTAAAATATCCATTTAAAAATAAAATGGTATTTGCCTGAAAATTATCACGACGAAAATAAGTGTGTTCATCTATCTCTTCTTTAATTTCGGTTAAGAATTCATTCCTTTGTACATAAAGCTTGGGGTCTGTTTTTCCAAAAATTTTTTCAATTGCAGCGGTATTGCTTTTCATTTGCTTTCTGAATTTTTCAATCAGCAGAAGCGTTTTTTTTACATACGCGGCGGTGTCGCTGCAACTTTTCAGAAGGTGTTGGTAGCTTGCCTCTAATTTTAAATATTGAGCATCCAGCCCGGCATCAATTTCATATTGCTCTTTTTCCTGCATTTCGTTTATGATTGTGCGTTCGCTCTCAAGAAATTCATCACAGAGATTATTGAAATACTTTATTGTCAGAGAATCTTTTTTTGAAGAAGGAAAACTTAACTCAACAGAATCGCCTTTGAAACGGAACTTTAATTTTTTAATGAAGAGGATTGAAAGCGAATCGAGTTTTTTTCCTTCCAAAGAAGGATTTGCTTTCCGAAGGGCATTTCTTGAGACATCAGCGTCCATAATTTCTCCAAACAAATAGTTACTTCTTTTTTTCCTGACATTGCTGAAAATTGAATCGGGAAGACTTTCGTAAGAATCAAGTTGCATGAGTGCCCGCAATGTACCTTGCGCTTTCAGGAAACCGCTGAAAAGAGAAAGCATCGCAGAAAGAAAAAACATTCTTGCAAGAGGAAGCATATTCAAAAATAA
>JACMLS010000042.1 GCA_014379485.1 Bacteroidia bacterium
AGAAATTGTAGGAAATTTTTCTAAAACAAAACACGTTGGCATTTTAGGAACCAACGGAACAGTTTCTTCTAACTCCTATCCAATAGAAATAGAAAAGTTTTTTCCTGAACTAAAAGTTTACCAGGAAGCTTGCCCAATGTGGGTGCCACTTATAGAAAGCAACGAATTGGACAGCGAAGGAACCGATTATTTTGTAAAACTTCACATTGATGCCATCCTGAAAAAATCTCCTGAAATTGATGCAATAGTTTTAGGCTGCACCCATTATCCGCTCCTGATAAATAAAATTAAAGAGTTTTTGCCTGCCGGAATCACAATTCTTACACAAGGAGAAATTGTGGCCAAAAGCCTGAAAGAATACCTGCATCGCCATCCTGAAATGAAGGAGCGCTGTTCTCAAAACAAAGCAAAAAAATTCTTTACCACAGATTCTTCAGAAAATTTTGACAAGCATGCCTCTTTGTTTTTTGGCGAAGAAGTAAATTCTGAAATAATTATTGTGCCTTAGTTTTTTTTGTCACACTGAGCCTGTTGTAGGGTGATAAAAAAAATTCCCCCATGAAATAAATCAAAGGGGACTTTTTTTACACTAAAATTTAATCAATTACTAAAACCAAATCGAAAATAATCTTTATCTGAACGTACTTTTTGATTAGTAGACCAAGCCCTGTTAAATTAGGTTAAACCCTTCTGTTTGCCCTGCGAGTTTTTGGTATTTTTGTTTAAACATGGCCCTACCTTTACACCTTGGGCTCGTGGGTTCCGGAGATCGGTGTAACAATTAAAAATTAGTTTAAAGCTATAATAGCGAAGGTTAATATGAACAGGCAGAACGAAAAAAAGGCTTTCAACCTTGGGGGTATTATTGGTAACGTTAGCGGGGTTACTATTTTTGTAAGTATTGCCCTGCTTGGTCTCATTGCCGTTCAGATTTATTGGATAAAGAATGCAATCTCACTAAAAGAAGAAGATTTTGACAGGGGTGTAAAAACGGCACTAAATTCTGTTGTAACTAAAATTGAAAAAGCCGCGCTGGCTGCAAGAATCAAAAAAAAGATAGAGTATAAAAAACAAGGCATTCGTTATTACGATCTTAACAACAGTTCTAAAACACTTCTGAATCCTGATTCCTCTTCTGTTTCTAATGTGGTTGACAATAAAGTGAATTATAAGATCCAGGAAGAACTGCAAACAGATTCTGGCGGCAACAGCATTACCACTACACAAAACCGCCAGTATGCAACCGACTCGCTGAATAACGGAGAGTTTTCTCTGCCTTCAGAAATTTCCGCAAATGCAATTCCAAATCAAAAAGAAACTGAGAAAATGAAACTGGAATTGTTTCAGCAAAAAAGTGAAATGGTAAATGATATTTTTGATGAGCTCATCAGCATAAATATTTACCATAATTACAAACCAAAGCTTGATACTTTGCTCATCGATTCTATGCTGCGCGAAGAATTGATAGAGAATGGAATTACCGCCCGTTTCAAATACAACGTAAGTGCAAACAACAATTCTCATTTTCATCACAAATTAAAAAATCCTGAAAAGGAATGCGATTCTATTGATTGCTGTTATAAAGTAAACCTTTCTCCACAGAATATTTTTATCAGGCCGCAATACCTGAGTGTGCATTTTCCCAATCAAAAAAATTATTTGTGGAAAACCATGTGGGTGATCCTTACTATTTCTGCACTCATCATTCTGATCCTGATCGTTTCTTTTTACTATACTATCAGCACCATTTTAAAACAGAAAAAACTATCGCTGGTAAAGAACGATTTTATTTCTAATATGACCCATGAGTTTAAAACACCCATTAGTACCATTTCGCTGGCAACAGAAATGCTGGGCGATAAAGATCTTATAAAAACGCCCGAACGTTCTGAGCGCTTTGTAAAAATGATAAAGGATGAAAATAAACGTTTGAGTGTTTTGGTAGAAAGTATTTTGCAGACAGCGCTTTTGGATAAAGGAGATTTTAAATTAAAAAAATCTGACATTCATGTGCATGAAATTATAATGCTTGCCATACAAAATATTCAGTTGCAGGTAGAGCAAAGAGGTGGTAAAATTATTACGGTACTGGATGCTAAAAACGATCTTATTAATGCAGATAAAGTGCATGTAACAAATATTATTTTTAACCTGATGGATAATGCCATCAAATATTCAAAAGAAAATGAAATTCCCGAACTTTCTATAAAAACGCAAAACACAGCGCAGGGAATCCTGATAGATGTTAAAGACAATGGAATAGGAATTTCAAGAGAAAACATTAAAAAAGTTTTTGAGAAATTCTTTAGGGTTCCTACCGGAAACGTGCATAATGTTAAAGGTTTTGGGCTTGGCCTTAGTTATGTAAAGGCCATTGTAGAAAAACATGGCGGAA
>JACMLS010000413.1 GCA_014379485.1 Bacteroidia bacterium
ACAAACATGGTTGAAACCTATTGGAAAATAGGGCAAAACATTGTTGAATTTGAACAGGGTGGAAGTTTTAAGGCTGAATACGGGTCGCGGTTATTGCTGAATCTATCCAAAGATTTGACGAATAGGATTGGGAAAGGATTTAGTTTAAGTAACGTAAAGAGAATGAGGCAGTTTTATTCTGTTTATCCAATTTGTGCGGAGGTTCCGCACAAATTCAGCTGGACGCATATTGTTGAATTGTTGAAAATCGATGATCCGCTTGAGCGTTCATTTTACGAAAAGCAAACAAGTATTGAGAATTGGAGTACAACAGATCTGGTCAGGCAAAAAAAGTCTTCGTTATATTTGCGTTTAGCCGCATCAAAAGATAAAAAAGGCATTTTAAAACTTTCTAAGGAAGGGCAAAAAATTCAAAATCCTATTGATATTATACGAGATCCTTGCGTACTCGAATTTCTTAAAATCCCAGAACCTTATCATTTAACAGAAACTGAATTAGAAAAACGGATCATTGATCATTTACAGATTTTTTTGTTGGAACTTGGTAAAGGTTTTGCATTTGTAGGAAGGCAATATCGTATCACTTTAGGGAATGTAAACTATCACGTTGATTTGGTTTTTTACAACCGTATCTTAAAATGTTTTGTGTTGATTGATCTTAAGAAAGAGAAAGTTGGTTATGAAGATGTGGGGCAAATGAATATGTATTTGGGATATTTTGAAAACGAAGAAAATACAGAAGGCGATAATCCGCCAATAGGAATTGTGTTGGCGAAAGAGAAAGACGATCTGTTAGTGCAATATGCCATGCATAATATTTCGTCGCAGCTTTTTGTAAATAAATACCAGTTGTATTTGCCTGATGAAGAAGAATTGCGGAGAGAGATTGAAAAGCAGTTGGTGATTGATGAGAGAGAGAAGTGAAAGGAGAGATGCTGTTGGGTGGAAGAATGGAAGGTTGGAAGATTGGGTGGGGAACACTGGAGAGGGAATCCTTTGAGAAATTCCGCATGATGGAATGTTGGGTTGGGGACACTGGAGAGGAAATTCTTTGGAGAGAAAACCGGAAGAGGTTTATTCTGCAATAAACGAGTTAACAGTAATTTAAAAAGGGGTGAAAATTACTTCACCCCTTTTGCAAAATTTTGTTCTCATACCAATTGGTATTACATTTCGTTACAAAGCTTTGCGCTTTTCCGGCAATCCGTAGCACATTTCTTACATTCTGCCATGTCATACTTATCACATTCTGTTGCGCACTTTTCGCAGATTACAGCGCATTCTTTACAAATGGTTTTGGCGCTTTCACTGTCTAAAGTCATGAGCTGACTTGCAGCCGTACAAATAGCAACGCATTCTTTGCAAAGCTGAATGCAACGCGCCATCTTTGCAGCATCCATTTTTGTGCACATTTTTTCGCAACTCTTGCAGGAAATAACGCAGGCTTTGCAAGCAGCAATACATGCTTTGTATTTTTCAATGCCCAATGTGGTTTTTGTTTTTGCCACACCATTTGTCGTTAGCGGTTTTGTTGTTGCAGCCATTGTAATAAAACAAATTGCTGTAAATAATACGATCACTTTTTTCATTTTCTATTTTTTAAAATTTATAATTTATGCCATAACAAAGTTGCCTTGTTTATATGGCAAACTGTTACATAATTATGCGAAACAATTATATCATTCTCACCTGTGCCTAATGAACAGCAAATGCTTTGGTGAAAATCACCGGTTTTTTTATCCGGATTACGGATTTTTTGGTTTGAGGATTTGTGGGTAGGTTTATGGTGGGATTGACCAATGGAATAGGTAGATATAGGATAGTTACAAGCAAGTGTAAAAGTCAGAGAATTAAATCAACCAAATTTTACAAAACAAAACACCCATGGACAGAACACTAAAAGTTTACACAAAAACGCAACATCTCTTTGCAGAATTTACGTTTAACTACGATCATGCACGCCAGGCTACTGCGCATTATATTCAGTATCGGCGCCTTTACCGCGATGATGAAGAGGATGAAAGTAAATCTGTTTATCCAATGGACGAAAGAGATCTTTATTTAAATTTCAAACAATTTGCTTCTATAGATGAAATTAAGAAGCACGATGTTGAATTGGTAAAAAAAGAGCTGGGGCGTGACATGACTGATCCGCTGGCAACTTATAAATTTGTTTACGAAGAGCAGCCCATTCTTTTGCGTTATATAGTAGCAAACCATGTTGGTTGCATGGGCATGGTAAATGTGCTTTACAGTTTTATTAATAACACAAAAGAAATGAAATTTCTTTCTGCCTTTAACCCAAGATTTGATTATGAAATATCTACAAATAGCCTGGAAACAAATCTGAGTTGTATCTTACGAACTCCTTTATATGTTGACAGGGATGTGCGTGAGATAAGCAGTTATGACCTTAAGAGATTGGATCCTTGGTATTAATTGAATAAAAAAATCAGGCAATGAAAACAACAATAACAATTTTCATTCTCACATTTTTTGCAGCGGTCACTTCTTCACAAACAACCAAACCAAAACAAACGGACAACAGCAAACCATTTATATTGGGCCTAATTGAAGAAATTCAATCTGTTGAGTTATCAGAGAAAAGAATTTTAAACATTTATCTTCCGGAAGGCTACGATAAAAATGATAGCACAAAATATCCCGTGATCTATTTACTCGATGGCGGAGCTGACGAAGATTTTATTCATGTGGTAGGTTTGGTGCAGTTCAATAATTTTTCATGGATCAACCGCGTTCCAAAATCAATTGTGGTGGGAATTGCGAATACTGACAGGAAAAGAGATTTTACTTTTCCCACCACCATTGAAGCGGATAAGAAAAAATTTGCTACAGCAGGTCATTCAGATAAATTCATTTCCTTTCTCGAAAAAGAGCTGCAACCTTTTATTGAGAAAAAATACAAAGCAAACAATTCAAAAACAATTATAGGCGAATCTTTAGGAGGATTGCTGGCAACAGAAATTTTATTGAAGAAGCCAACACTCTTCAGCAAGTACATTATCATAAGCCCGAGTTTGTGGTGGGACAATGCTTCGTTGCTGAATCAATCGTCAGAAATGCTGAAAGAAACTTTTACTCAGAAAACCGGAATTTATATTGGTGTAGGCAAAGAAGGATTAACTCCGGGCGAGCCACCCCGTGTAATGGAAGTAGATGCAAATTTGCTTGCAGAAAAATTGAAAAACACAAAAAGTAAAACGGTAAGTATTGATTTTGATTATTTACCGCAGGAAGACCACACAACTATTGGGCACCAGGCAATTTTTAATGCATTCAGATTGTTGTATCCGGTTGTGAAATCTATAGGAAAATAAAAGATCTGTTATTGCTGTTTTTTAATTCAGGTTATTTCAAAAATTCCATTCAGCCAGATCACTTGTCTATTTGCGCATTTATGAATAATTTAGCTAAAGAAAATTTCTACAAAAAAAATCAAATGAAAAAAATATTTTCAATTACGTTTGCTCTGCTGGCATTAAGTATATACAGCCAAACATTGCACGTTCATTCAATAACACATTTAAGGCAAACAAACGGAGGGCAGTATACTTTAGACGGAACCCTGATATCTGGTTCGGGAAGAATGAAATTAGTATCCGCTTCAAATTTCGGAGCAGGCGGGGTTTATCCTAAATCCGTAACTATAACAGATGCTTACGGTACCTCGAACAGTATAGTTCCGGTAGTTACATTTCCTTATGATGATCTTTTCTTTTTTGGTGCTTTTGATAAATTTGAGAGTACCACGATCCAGTTTACCAATGCGGAAATAGATTCATTATATAATTGGTCAAAACGCGGGGGCAGAGTAATAATTTGCGGGAGCTCAGGAGATAGTGGTTATAATCCTGCAGTTTTAAATTCAAAATGGGGATTTCAGATCACAAAGGTAGTTCCCAGTTCTCTCGTAGCAAATACAGCTGGTTTAGCTACAGATATTTTTAATGGTCCGTTCGGAGCAATAGACAGCGCTCAGCAAGGAGGTACTATGCAAGGCTATTTCAGCACTATGCCGGCCAACGTTTCTGTTTTAGCAACAGACATACTTAACCGTCCAACCATGATCATGAATTGCAGTACGCTTGACCTGATCGTTGCGGACATGGATGCTTTTACCTCGCTGAGCGGAAGCGTAACTGCGGGAGCGGGTATAACAAATGACCAGGATAAATTTTTTACAAACACTTTTGTTTTTATGGATAAATTGCAACCGCTCCCTCAAATTACTACCGGCTCTGCTACTCTGTCTTTAAATGCAACTTTCAATGCTTATCAATGGTATTTAAATGGTTCGCCGGTAAGTGGTGCCATTAACCCAACTTACACCGCAACAGATACCGGCAATTATTCTGTAGAAGTAACTTTTAATGGTGGCTGTAAACAACTTACTGATCCAATTCACTTAACAACCTTGCAGGGAATTTCAGAAATTAAAACTAACAACTTACTTCCTCTTTTTCCAAATCCTGCAAACGGAGAATTTACAGTTTTGCTTTCCGGAGAAACCTCCCTGATCACTGTTACTGATATTTCAGGAAAGGAAATTATAAAAACACAGTCCAGTCAAAAATCAATAAACCTTCAGTTAAACACCAATGGAACTTACACCGTTTTTGTAAAGACAAAATATGGAACAAGTTCACAAAAAATAATTGTTGACCGCTGATTTTTATCTCTAAGGCAGAACCGGAAATTAGCTTAACGTTAAATGCAAAAAAATTACCTGCTCACTTTCTTCATCGTTTCCAGCAGTTCATCTACTTTTTCTGACGAGATTGGAATAGTTGTTTTTCCATTCAGCAGAATGTATCCTCCGTCGCTTTTTATGTATTCTGTAATGTAAACCGGATTTACAAGATAGGATTTGTGGCAGCGAAAAAAAGCAACAGAAGTGTCAAGTGCCTCTTCAAAATTTTTCAGTGTTCTGCTTACTATAAGTTTTGTTCCGTCAATAAAATAGATCTCGGTATAAGAGCTGTCTGCTTTTAAGTAAAGTATATCGCTGAGTGATATGAAGCGAAAGGAATTTCCGGTTGGTACCGCTATTTTATTTGTGTCTTTATTTTTAAGATTTTCTTTTAATGCAGAAAAATTTGGGGCCGCTGTGTTTTTCTTTTTCTCAAAGCGGGCAATGGCATTTTGTAACTCATCTGTATCAATTGGTTTTAATAAATAATCAATGGCAGAGAGTTTAAATGCCTGTATGGCGTATTGATTGTAGGCGGTAGTAAAAATTATTTCAAAATTAATTTCATCCTCATTAAAAAAATCGAGTAACTCAAGGCCGCTGTGGCCGGGCATTTCAATGTCTAAAAAAACAACATCGGGTTTATGTTTGCGTATGGCTTTAACGCCTGAGGGAAGATCCCCGCACTCTTCTGCCACCAGTATATTTTTGGCGTATTCACCTAAAATGCCTGATAAAAGTTTTCGCGCCCTTAATTCATCATCAATAATAATTGCTTTGTGTGCCATCTTATTTTTATTTTATCGGAACAGAAATTATTACCGTAGTTCCTTCCGGATTATTTTTTGCGTCCATTTTATCAGTATACTTTACTATTGTTTTACCACTTTTTCCCTTGTTCAGAATTTCGAGCCGCAGCTGATTTGCGTTTGTTGAAAAGGACTGATGTTTGCCTTGTTTTATTTTGTTCAACTCTTCAGATCGTTTTCTTCCTATTCCGTTATCATCAATGCTAATTATAAGATTATTTTCTTCTGCCTTAAAACTGATCAGCAGATTTTTCTTTTCTTTTTTATGCAGCAGGCCATGTTTAATTGCATTCTCTACGTAAGGCTGAACAAGCATAGATGGAATTTTTATTAATTCTCTATCCAGTTTATCTGAAGTGACAATACTGAATTCAAAATCATCATTAAAACGAACTTTTTCAATTTCAAGATACAATGTAAGTGCCGCAACTTCTTCGTTCAATGAAATTTTTTCTTTTTCAGAGTGTTCAAGGATCATTCTGGTAAGTTTTGAAAATTTAGAAAGATAAATTCCCGCATTCTTTTTATCGTCTGTAAAAATAAAAGATTGAATGGTGTTGAGTGCGTTGTAGAAAAAATGAGGGTTCATCTGGGATTTTATTGATGTGAGAATAGAACTGTTAAGGTTTTTTTCCAGGTCAATTTTTTCTGAAAGCAAGGCGTTCCGTTTGCGTAAAAGAGAGAGTTGCCATTTATAATAACTATAAACAATTGCCAGTACAAGAAGAAAACAGAGGGCAAGAAACCAATATTCTGTCCACCACGCTTTTTTGATGGTGAATTTAATTTCTGCGGCAGTTTTGCTTTCTTCTCCCAGCCTGAAACTGATGGTATAATCATCCGGCGAAAGCGCCACAAGTTTTAAGGTGCGACTTTCTGCGGAGAGCAACTCCCATTCGTTGCCATTCACTTTATAGAACAACGGAAATTTAAATTCTGTTTTAAAAGAGAGAACAGAATAATTGATCTCAATATTATTTTCATTGTATTTCAATTCAACAGGCCCCTCATATTTTATTTTTTGAGTGTTTACCTTAAATGAATTGATGATGAGCCTGGCCGCTGTAAAAGGTCTGTTGTTTTTTTCGAAATCAAGAAACAACAATCCGGCATCAGAGCACAAGATCAGTTTTTTATTGTAGATACAAATGTCAGAGATCTCTGTAAACTGTACATTTACGTTTACTTTATTTAAAACCCTTCCTGCATCGTCCAAATCCAGAAAGAAAAGATTGTTTTTTGTAAGTATAAATAAATAGTGTTCTGCAATTTTTATATTTACTACTGTTTCATTCAGTAAAACTTTGTTAAAGCCCGAATGAAGAACAGCACCACCTTTTTTTATTTCGTAAATAATTCCTTGTGCATTGCTTCCAAAAACTTCTGTTTTATACTGCTGTAATTTTAAAAGATAAATGCTTTTGTTTTTGAATTTAAGTTCTTCTGTTTTTTCTGGCGTAACAGCAAACAGACCTGCGCTGGTGGCAAAATAAATGGTGTTCGTTTCTTTTATGTACGAAACAGATTTACCCCGCACGCCGTTTACAATATCAATATACAATGGTTCGTCAGGACTATGTTTAGCGCTTGCAGGCAAAGCATCCCACGCACTCGTTTCCTTTTTGTTAAATGCGATCAAACCTGCTAAACCTGAGGCTGTATAAGCGTAATACTTATTATCAATTCTCTGAATGTCCTTTATTGCAATAGTTTTTTTAAAAGTTGTTTCTCCTTTTTCATTAAGCGTTACAAATGTTCTGGATGTGTACAGAACAGTCCGCGTTACTGTATCGTATTCCAGATCATATACCTCTTTGTTAGAATGCCCCTCATAACGTAATGCAGAGCGGAGTGTGTTTAAATTCAAATTAAAGAGCTCATCATTACGGGTGCCTAATAATAAAACGCTGTCATGCACCACCGCTTTAAAAGGTTTATAACTTGTTTTAAGAAGCGTTGTGCTTAGGTCAGGAACAAATAATAATCCCTGGCCGGTTGTGCTGAACCAGTAATTTCCCTCCCTGTCTTTTAATACGCAAGATATGCCCTGGTCCTTAAAAAGCGGTAAATTATTGTTTAGTGATGTTCCGTTTTCGTTATAAACGTAAACGCCTTTGGGGGTGCAGAACCAAAAATAATTATTGGCAAGAGAAACATTTTGTATGTAATCCACATTGGGAAAAGTGAATTTTGTAATAAGCCTTTTGTTTTTTATCTGGCAACAGAAATAACGGTTGTCGGTTACCGAAACGGGGAACAACTCTTTGCCATTAGTTGCCAGCATCGTTTGCATTTTGTTTTGTCCGGGCAAAAGCGGATCAATGATCGTAGTAATTCCATTAGTGTCTGCCTGTAAAAATTTCTCAGAGAAAATATAAAAAAATTTTGTCGTTTGCTGCGTTCTTGAGATCTGTGTAGCATCTG
>JACMLS010000414.1 GCA_014379485.1 Bacteroidia bacterium
CTGAAATGGTAGCGAATGATCTTGAATTATTTAAACGCGACAAATATTTGCTTGAAGGCGGCCACAAAGTGATGAATTTTCATGAGTAAAAACCGATAGTATGAATAGTACTTATATTTTTTTAGAAAGACCTGCATTTCATCATTCATCATTCATCATTCACCATTCATCATTGTAGCTATGAATCTCTCTTCGAAAATATACATCGCAGGTCATAGAGGAATGGTTGGTTCTGCTATTCAGCGCAATCTTGAACAGCATGGTTACAAAAACATAATTGGTAAAACTTCTGCTGAGCTGGATCTGCGGAACCAGCAGGCAGTAGAAAATTTCTTTGAAGAAGAAAAACCTGAATATGTTTTTTTGGCCGCTGCAAAAGTTGGTGGTATTAATGCAAACAATATTTACCGTGCAGATTTTATTTATGAAAATCTCATTATTGAATGTAATATCATTCACGCTGCCTATAAATACAAAGTAAAAAAATTGCTGTTCCTCGGTTCTTCCTGTATTTATCCCAAACTGGCGCCACAGCCTTTGCGCGAAGAATATTTATTGAGCAGTGAGTTGGAAGATACAAACGAACCTTATGCAATTGCCAAAATTGCAGGCATTAAATTGTGCGAAAGTTATAAAAAACAATACGGTTGCAATTTTATTTCTGCCATGCCCACCAATCTTTACGGACCCAACGATAATTATAATCTGCAAAATTCTCACGTATTGCCAGCGCTCATGAGAAAGTTTCATGAAGCAAAAGAAAATAATTCTTCTTATGTTGAAGTGTGGGGTTCCGGTACACCTATGCGCGAGTTTATGCACGTAGATGACATGGCAGATGCAAGTATTTTTTTGATGAAAAATTACGATGGCGATCAGTTTTTTAATATTGGAGTAGGAACAGATATAACTATTAAGGGACTGGCAGAGTTGATGCAACAAATTACGGACTACAAAGGCGAAATAAAATTTGACCTATCAAAGCCCGACGGAACTCCTAAAAAATTATTGGACGTTTCAAGGTTGCAAAAACTTGGCTGGAAACATAAATACAACCTGGAAGTCGGAATTAAAATGGTTTACGAAGATTTTAAAAAAAAGATCGGAATAAAAGTTCTGTAAATTGAAAAAAATTCTGATCATAAATTTTACTTTACTGAACCTGTTTCTTTCCGGACAGAGTTTTGTTTTTCCGGGCGATGTTTTTTTTGATGCAGAAAATCAACGCAATATTCTGAAAGATTCAAGCGTGTTGCAATACCATTGCGGTTTGCTGCCTTATTTAAACGCAAACCTGGTTTACGATGCGCGAAATAAAGACCTGTTGATCATTCATCCTTCAGAAACAACGGGCTCAGGCATTCCTAAAAATAAACATTGGTTTTTCAGAAAGTTATTTAACGAAGATTTTGTTGAGCTGAAACATACTGATTTTGAAATGGGCCGGCCAAGAAAATTTTTACTCAACATTTCTCCCCTCGTTAATTTTCAGGGAGGTTTGGATCTCGGAACTATTACCTCACTTAAAACTTTAAAGAACAGCGAAAAATTATACACAAACTCCCGCGGTGTAATTGTTAAAGGAAGCGTGGGAGATAAATTTTATTTTGAATCGGTTTTTTTAGAAAACCAGGTTACACTTCCGCAGTACCAGGACTCGCTCGCAATTTCTTCATTAGTAATTCCCGGTGGCGGAAGATGGAAAAAATTTAAGATCAATGGATATGATTATGCAATGGCTTCAGGTTTTATTTCTTTCAAACCTTCAAAGTATATAAATATTTCTTTAGGCCACGGAAAGAACAAAGTTGGAAACGGTTACCGTTCGTTTTTACTTTCAGATAATTCTTTTACCTATCCTTATTTAAAACTTACTCACAGCTGGTGGAAAGGAAAAATACAGTACACAAATATTTATGCTTTACTCATGAATTTAACTGACGGCGGCGTACATACACCACCACATACCGAGCGTTTGTTTCAGAAAAAAGGTGCAGCCTTCCATCACTTAAGTATCAATGTAAATAAATACCTGAACGTTTCACTTTTTCAATCACTCATCTGGCAGCATTCAGATTCTATGAACAGGCAGCATATGGGCATTGCGTTTTTTAATCCGGTAATTTTTTCAAACCTTGCAGCATATGGTTTGCAGGATAATAAGAATATGATGGGCGGAATTGATATTTCAATTAAACCACTAAAAACGTTGATGCTTTACGGGCAGTTTGTACTGGATGAACTTGGTTCCAAAACTTCAATATCAAATAAAACCGCTTACCAGGCAGGACTAAAATATTACGATGTGTTTACTTTAAAAAATTTATTTGTTCAGTTAGAATACAACCAGGTAAGGCCATTTACTTATTCTGCAACAGATCCGGGCCAGTCTTATACCCATTATAACCAGGCACTCGCTCATCCGCTTGGTGCAAATTTTAATGAAACAGTTGCTTTATTTGGTTATCGTTTCAAAAGAATTTTTCTGCAGGCAAAAGTAAACCTGATCTCGCAGGGTTTAAATGCCGGTTATAATTACGGACAAAATATTTTTGTAAGCGATTTTACCCCCGCTTTAAATACACAAAGTCAAAACCAGGGAATTGCTGCCCAAACAAAAGTGATTGATATAAAGGCCGGATATTTATTTAATCCTAAAACAAATTTTAATATCAGCGTCGGGTGCATTTACAGAGAGATTAAATGCACTTCGCTTGCTTACCAGGTTCCGGTTAAATATTTTTACATTGCCCTTAAATCCTCACTCTACAATCAGTATTGGGATTTTTGATGAACGAACATTAATTTAAAACAGAATAAAGTGTTATTACAATTGTTATTGGTTTTTTTTACTGCATTCCTGGTAGTGCTTTATTGCACGCCCGCACTTATTAAAGTGGCTATATTAAAACGTCTGTTCGATGAACCCGGAGGCAGAAAAATTCACAAACGCATTATTCCTACAATTGGTGGAATAATAATTTTTGCGGCCACTTTATTTTCTTTTTCTCTTTGGTTTTCATTAGATGTGGCGGATGGTACTTCTGCTGAGGTTTTGAAATATATTAAAGAATTTAAACTGATCATTGCAACCTCTCTTGTTTTATTTTTTGTGGGGGTAAAAGATGATATTATCGGAACAGCGCCTATTAAAAAATTAGTTGCCCACGTTATTGTTGCATTGATTCTTGTTTTGATTGGTGATGTAAGAATTACCGGGCTGCACGGAATTTTTGATATAACAGACATTCCTTACTGGGCCAGCGTTTTTCTTTCGCTCTTTACTTATGTTGTGGTGGTTAACGGATTTAATTTAATTGATGGTGTAGATGGCCTTGCTGCAGGTGTTGGATTAATTGCTGCTTCTGCAATGGGAACCTGGTTTATTTTTGCCAACGATTATGTTCTTGCCTCACTTGCTTTTTCGCTTGCAGGTGCGCTGCTTGGTTTTCTGGTGTTCAATTTTTCTCCTGCAAAAATTTTTATGGGCGATTCCGGTTCGCTTACAATTGGGTTGATCATTTGTATCCTTACCATTAAACTGATTGAGTATCCGCCCGAAAAATTACACGGATTATTCCTTTATTTATCAAAACCTGTTTTTGCAATCGCTGCTATTATCTACCCGCTCGTAGATACACTGCGCATTTTCATAATCCGTGCGTCCAAGGGTCATTCTCCTTTTTCTGCAGACAGAAATCACCTCCATCATCGTATTATAGATTGTGGTTTTGGCCATTCCGGCACTGTGATCCTGATCTATCTTTTTAGCGTGGGGTCAATTGGCGTTACTTTACTTTCGCATTCTTTAATGTCTCGTTGGTTTAGTAATGCAAATCTTTCACTGGCTGTATTGATAGGGTATTCACTCATCTGCGCATTTATACTTGAGCTTGTTTACCGCAACAAAAGAAAACCAAAAGAAAAAAAGAAAGTGAAGGAAGAAGAAATTTCTGAAGACGAAGAAGAAAAAGAATATGAAGAAACC
>JACMLS010000415.1 GCA_014379485.1 Bacteroidia bacterium
AAAGATTTTTTTAATGAACTACTAACGCATATAAACAGCGAACTAAAAAGCAGGAATAAAAAATTTGAGTTTAAGGATAAGAAAACTAAAAAGTTCAAACCAATGACACAGGGTTTGCATCGGATTCCGCATAAAACATGGAATTCTTTAAACTTTACAGCTAAACAAAAGAGTTTTTTTGTCAGGAAATGGAAACATTTTACTAACTCAAAAGGAAAAGTAATTGGAGGCGAATTTGTTTTTGAATTCACGAAACCCTGGATGTTTGAGCTTAAAGTTGAACCGAATTTTATCACGCATCAGCTCGTAATAAATCCCAAGATTGAAAGCGAATTGAAAGAACTGTACAACCGGATCGAAAAAAATAATCTATGGCCAAAAATTGGCAAGTTGCTTGGCTGGGACCAGTCTGATGATTGGGAAGATATCAGAAAAAAGTTGGTTGAAAGAATTTTAGAAAAAGATCTGAAAATGGAAAGGAGCTCTTTTCTTACTTAGTCGAGCATCAAAAAGTATTTGAAGCTCTTATTTCAAATGCATTTAGAAATATTGGATGTCATTTAGTCTGCAAGGGATTTAAAAGAATATCTCTTTTTCTTGTAGATTCTCTCTACGTTAATTTACGGACCGGCCTCATTTTATCTGGTTTTTTTGCCCTGCGGATTTCGGGGCCCCATGAAAGAAGCTTCGATTTTATGAGAAGATCGCTTTCATGGGCGAAATCCGCAGGGCAAAAAAATTCCGACGCAAGGAGGAAAAGATAAAATGAAGCCTTGCCTTTTTGTTACTTTTTTGGCAAGAAAAAAGTAAGGAAAAAAGCTTCCTGCTGTATTCAAAAATTGAAAGGACTTTTTGAGGGACGACTACTTAGCATTAATTTTGCTAAAACAGGAAGTGTTTTCTGAAAAAAAAAATCTTAATTTAGTATACCGAACAACGGAAACAATAAGCAGTAGTGGTTTTGTAATCCCCGTTATCCGGAATCTATTATGGCAAATCAATTCATTGAAATTAAAATCAAAGAAAACGGGAAACTGAGAACAATTCCTACAAGTATAATTCAGCAAATAGATGCTGTGCCTGATACAGATACTACAAAATTATTACTGTCGTTCCATGACAATCAGCTTATTATAGATGAATCTTACGATTTTATTGGGCGATTAGAGGCAGATCCGTTTACTCCGTAATAAGGCCGCCGATAGCCTGTTGTAAAATCATTTTGTTACTGCAATAAATATTGCTTTTAACGGTGGTTTAATTTTTCTTTCCCGGTATTTTTTATTTATTGATATTGATTCGGGCATTATTAAATGCTGACCAAGGTGTTATTGAACCGGAAGTTTATTTCTTATCAGAATTTCAAAAACAGAAAGAGTTGTTCTGCATAAGTAATCAGAACTTACGGTTGCGTTTAAAATGTTTACACGCGCAAATCTTTCTGGAAAATTCTTTAACGCTGTTAATTTCTGCCGCAAGGTACATATTGCTCTACCGTTACTGTAAATGATCAGGCAAAGATCTTTTCCTGCAACTTGCCCTTCACAGGTTATATCACCCTTATAAAATTCAATTCCGCCTGACCTGAATTCAATTTGCAGATTAAGTTCTCCGGTTTTTGTTTGGGTCATTCTTAATTTTCCTCTTGATGAAAGAGCAAGTACAACTTGTGCAATAATACTGAGTTTAAGAATAATAACGCAGGCAATGAACAAGCCAATTTCAAACAGATCGCTTCTGTTTACAAGCGCCCAAAACCCAATTATGCAATAGGCACCGCTTACTGCAAGAGCAATTGCAATGCCCCTTTGCCAGGCTTTTGTATTTGCTTTAAGGAGCGTAAATTCGGCCACGTATTTTGTTTCAGGAGTTAAGTTCACACCGTTAAAGTAATTATTATTTTTTGCGTTAGAAAGCAGAAAAAGCTGTTAAAATAATTATACTTGTGTAAACAACGCGCATGCTGATTTTTATTGTTCTAAGTTTGCCGCAGCAGATTATCGTTTCTGATCTTTTAAGAATTTTGTTTAAATTGCAAACAGGTAAATTTTGAGAACGGGTTTTTACATATTTATTTTTATTTTGCTGAATTTAGTTCTGCAATTCTCATTAGCACAAACTAAAATGAGTGACAATAGAATTATTGACTCACTTTCGCTCTTGCTAAATCACAGTAAAGAAGACAGCAACAAAGTAAAAACCCTGAATGCACTTGCCTGGAATTTAAAAGAAAGCAATGTTGATACTTCTATAGTGCTTTCAACGCAGGCATTATTACTTGCAAAAAAAATAAATTGGAAAAGAGGCCAGGCCCAATCAGAACATCAGCTTGGTGTTTGTAGTTTTTACAAAGGCAATTACTCAAATTCAATAGGTCATTATGAAAATGCCCTTATTCTGTGGCAAAAATTAATTGAATTGAGCGACAAGACCTTGTCAGCAGAAGGAAAAAAAGGCAGGGCTAAAACCATTGGCAATATGGCAATAATTTACCAGGCCAGGTCTGATTATCAGAAAGCGATTGAATATTATTTAAAAGCCTTGCAAATGAATGAAGAACTGGGCGATAAAAATGGAATTGCAAGAGACCTGTTGAACATTGGTACAGTGTATAAAGATCAGGCGGAGTATTCCAGGGCACTTGAGTATTATTTCAGGTCATTAAAAATTTCTGAAGAATCTGATCTTAAAGAAATGGAAGCCAATATTCTTGGTAACATAGGCATTGTCTACCAAAACGAAGGCGACCAGAAAAGTGCCATTGATTACCTGTTAAAGTCATTAAAAATGTCTGAGGAGATAGGTCTGAAAAAATTGTATGCAAATAACCTTGCAAATATTGGTAATGTTTATAGAAAACTGAGAATAAATAAAAAGGCGCTCGCATATTTTGAGCGTGCGTTAAAAATCAACGAAGAAATGAATGACCAGGTTGCATTTTCCAAAAACCTTGGTAACCTTGGCAATATCTATCTTGAAGAGGGAAATTATCCCGAAGCATTGCGCTATTATAAGAAGGCGCTGATTATAGGTGAGAAATTAGGAGATAAGGATGCAATTGCAACTGACCTGGGAAACATCGGACTGCTTTATACCAAAACCGGTAAGCTAAACGAAGCAGAAGAATCATTATTAAAAGCGCTTGCTATTTCAAATGAGATTAAAGCAATTGATTTAGTAGAGGGTCATGAACTTTGTTTAAGTGAACTTTATAAAGCTATGAAGAAACCGGGCCTTGCTTTTGAACATTACAAAAAATACGTTGCCGCAAAAGATAAGATCAACAACGAGGAAAATCAGAAGAAGCAGGTGCAGAGCGAAATGAATTATGAATTTGGAAAAAAAGAAGCAGTGCTTAAAGAACAACAGGAAAAAGAACGTGCAGTTGCGGCAGAGAAAAACCGTTTTCAGAGAATTGTAATTGCCTCTGTTATCAGTTGCCTGCTTTTGGTGATTGGCTTTGCTTTTTTTGTTTTTCGTTCATTAAAGAAAACGCGTCTGCAAAAAAATATTATCGAAGAAAAGCAGCGGGAAATCCTTGACTCAATCCGATACGCAAAGAGAATCCAAAATGCCCTGCTTACAAGTGAAAAATATATGGAGAGAAATTTAAACAAAATGAAGCCTTGATGCATTTGAAAAATTATTTTAGCATATTTCTCTTTACCGTATTTTACCTTTGTCAGCAATTTAGTGTTGCGCAGAATAAAAATTCAAATGAATCTGAGCGGGCGCTTGACTCTTTGAATCAAAGTTTGAAGTTGTGTAAGGAAGATACAAATAAAGTAAACACACTAAATGCCTTTGCCTGGGAAATTAAGACCTCCAATGCCGACAGTGCAATTAAAACCTGCAATCTTGCATTAGCACTGGCAGAAAAATTGCAATGGGAAAAAGGAATAGCGATTTCGTTTTCCAAGCTTGGTGTTTATTATGCTTATTACAAAGCAGATTATCCAAAGGCGCTGAACTGTTGCCTTGCTGCTTTAAAACTTACTGAACAATTAAATCTGAAGCAATTGCAGGCTAATATTTTGGGCAATATAGGCTTTATACATAAAATGCAGGCAGATTACGAGGTAGCATTATCATACTATCACAAGTCATTGAAAATTTTTGAGGAATTAAAAAATAAGAAAGGGATTTCGAAGACCTTACTTGGCTTAGCCAATTTGTATTGGACGCAATCGGATCTTGACAAAGCGCTTGATTTTTCTTTACGGGCATTAATAATGAGTGAGGAGTTGGGCGATAAAAGCGGGATTTCGACAAGCTTTTCCCTTATTGGAAGTGTTTATTTTTCCAGGTATGATTTTCAGAAAGCTCTTGAGTATTATTTAAAAGCATTAAAAATTAATGAAGAGATAGGAGATAGAAACGGCATGGCAAATGCTTATGGAAACATTGGAAGTATTTATGGTGAACTGAAGAAGTACAGGGAAGCTGAAGAGTATTTGATTAAAGCAATAGCGCTTTCATCTGAATTGAAAAATCTTGCTTCTATAAAGACTCATGAAAAAATGTTCAGTGAACTTTATGAAAGAACAGGAAGGCCGGAACTTGCACTTGAACACTATAAAAAATACATTGCGATCCGCGATTCAATTGACAGTCAGGAAAATCAAAAGAAACAAATTCAGGCCGAAATGAATTTTGAGTTCGGAAAAAAAGAAGCTGTAATGAAAGAACAGCAGGAAAAAGAACGTGTAGTAGCAGCAGAAAAAAGCCGGTTTCAGAAAATTGTTATCTCATCGGTTCTGATTTGTTTACTTCTTGTAATTGGTTTTTCTTTTTTTGTTTTCAGAACGCTGAAAAAAACGCGTTTGCAAAAATACATCATAGAAGAAAAACAGCGCGAGATCCTGGACTCAATCAGGTACGCAAAAAGAATTCAGAACGCATTGCTTACAAGTGAAAAATATATAGAGAGAAATTGGAACAGGTTAAAAACACAGTGCAATTGAAAAAATGTTTTTCAATATTTCTTTTTAGCGGGCTGATCTTATGTCAGCAATTTTCTTTTGCGCAAGAGAAAAAAAATTCCATGGACGGAAAAATTGATTCTTTAAAATTTGCGCTTATAAAAAGCAAGGAGGACAGTAACAAAATAAAAACGCTTTGGGCATTGGCAACCTTGCTTAAAGTTGAGGATCCTGATACAGCAATCATTTTAAATCTGCAGGCTCTGAAACTTGCAGAAAAAGTTCAATGGAGAAACGGCTTAGTGCGGGCGCTCAGAAAAACGGCGGCCCTTTATTCAAGCCTTTCAAATTATCCAAAATCTTTAGAATATTATTTTGCAGCCCTTAAAATTTCTGAAGAAAACGAAGAGCCCAAAATTCAGGCAGACATAATCAGTAGTATCGGGATAGTGTATTTTAATTTGTCTGATTACAAAAAGCAACTTGAATACGCTTTAAGAGCATTAAAAATATTTGAAAGCTGCAA
Source organism: Bacteroidia bacterium (assembly GCA_014379485.1). Classification (GTDB taxonomy): domain Bacteria; phylum Bacteroidota; class Bacteroidia; order B-17B0; family Aurantibacillaceae; genus AM-1111. Next base: position 5,449 of record JACMLS010000415.1, read on the forward strand.
AGACAAAAGCAAAATTTCGGGAGAATTGAATAATATTGGCCTTGCCTATTTTAATATGGCTGATTATAAAAAAGCACTTAACTATTATGCTTTGTCATTGAAGATAAAAAAAGAAACCGGGGGTGTGAACTCGGTTACTCTAATGAATATAGGGGGTGTTTGTTTCAGATTGGCAGAATATGACAGTTCATTAAAATATTACAGGGAGGCATTGAAAAATTTTGAAGAAAACGGTTGGAAAAACTCTGCATCAAACTGTTTGGGAAATATGGGAAACCTGTTTACCAGAACCGGAAACTATAAAGAAGCAGAAACCCATTTGAAAAAGGCTTTGGCCATTTCAACTGAATTGAATGCTGTAGTTTTAATAATTGAGCAGGAAAGTTTTTTGAGCGAACTCTATGACACCATTGGAAAGAGCCAGCTTGCCTTTGATCATTATAAACGATTTGTGAGCCTGAGCGATTCATTGAATAGTGTGCAAAATCAGAAAAAACAGATCCAGGCAGAAATGAATTATGAGTTCGGAAAAAAGGAGGCTGTAATGAAAGAGCAGCAGGAAAAAGAACGTGTAGTAGCAGCAGAGAAAAGCCGGTTTCAGAAAATTGTTATTTCATCGGTTCTGATTTGTTTACTTCTTGTTATTGCTTTTTCTTTTTTTGTTTTCAGAACGCTGAAAAAAACGCGTTTGCAAAAATACATCATAGAAGAAAAACAACGCGAGATCCTGGACTCAATCAGGTACGCAAAGAGAATTCAAAATGCCCTGCTTACGAGTGAAAAATATATTGAGAGGGTTTTAAGAAGAAATAAGCCTGCCTGATGCTTTGCTGTTAGAAAATTCTACGATGTTTTGCGTAGAAACAGTAAATTCATTTTGCGCCCGGAAAACTGAAATTTAGTGCAGGTGCCTTTGTTTTGCCAATTGCTTCAGCAATTTTTTTTATGTCCTTGCACCAATATTTTGGCAAACCCGGGTTTCTCCAACCCTCTCTCCATACAAAGCCGAGTGGTGCTAAACTATACCAGGCTTTGTTTTTTCTGAGAACAAGCACAGGTTTTTCATCGCAATACAAGACCATTACGGTGTTTTCAGTTCTGCCAAAAGCAAATGAGCGGGTAAAAAATCCGTCATAACTCAGGGTACCACTAAAAGTTTCGGACTGACTTCCCATGAATTTTGTTTGAGTCTCATCAGAACCGCCACTTTTTCTAAAAGCTGTAATGGTTCCTTTACTGAGAATCCAGATCAGGATATTCAGAAAGAGAAGAAACAAGAATATCGATAATAATACATAAAAGCCATCACCTAAAACAGAACTTCTGCCTTTACTCATCTCTATACCATCTATAGCCAGAAATGCTCCCATCTTAGCTTTTATTAAAAACAGTATAATGCGCAGAACTCTCTGACCATTTCCACGGATGTTAGATTCAAACAGAATAGAAGAAGATTCACTGTTCATGAAACCGAAAATAGGAAGAATTCCGGAGATTAAATGAAGAATAGGCAGAAGATTCTTCATTCACGTGATTCGAAAATAAAAATAATTTTTAGGATAAAAACGACCAGTTTTACCTTTGTTAAGGCATTTTAACAGTAATAAACTGTTACTTTTCGGTGTTTTTATCATCAATAAAGAAACATTCTGCGTGTGAGAAAACTTTTTTGTTTTGTATATATTTTTTTAAGTTTCTATGCTTGTGTATGGGCGCAGACCATTGATACCAATGGCATAGTACCCGTGTTCCATAAAAAATTTGTTATTCACCATAAAAAAAAGCATGTAAATGCAGACACACTCGTCAGCGTTATTACCAATGGCAAAACCGGCGACAAAGAAAAGTTCGATGCTATTTTTTCGTGGGTAGCTTCTAACATTATTTACGATTACCGCGAATATTTTTCTGCTGGTTCACCTCCAAAAAATGTACAGCGGATTCTTGACGAACGCCGCGCCATCTGTTTAGGTTACGCAACGCTTATGGACACCCTTTGCGCCAAAGCAGGCATTACAAACGTTAGCGTGTACGGCTATACAAAAGACTTTATTTTTGATTTGAATGATTCCATTTACATGGATAACCATGCCTGGAACGCAGTAAAATTAGATGGCCAATGGTTTGTGTACGACGTAACCTGGAGTACCGGTACGCCAAAATATACTTTGAAGCGTTTCAGCAAATTTAAATTAAAGCTGAAAGAAAAATACAAACCTAAATATAAAAACAAAAAAGTCTGGATTAAAACACGCAACACCAATGAATGTCAGCAACCGCTGTTTTCTCCCATCACGTATCAGAAGCAACGCTTTTTTAATATGCTTTGGGGTGCCTTTATTTTAAGCAGAAAGTTAAGAGGCAAATACTTGTTTCACCAAAACGTAAAAGCTGATTATTATTTGAGCCAGCCAGAAGTTTTTGGCATTCAGCACTTCTCTGACGATCCGATTTGGAATTTGCAGCCAGGCAAAACTTTAAAACAATTTACTGCTGACAGCGCTTTTTATCATTTGCACGACAGCGTTTACAAGCAACAGGTGCGTCGCGGTTCCGATTGTGCCGGTTGCGACAATTTTGTGGCAAAAATAAGACCCGATCAATTGGCGGCCCTGCGTAAAAGTGCTGAAGAAACAAATAAACAAAATCATTTTATATTGGGTGAATGTGATTTTGAAATGGGCCAGCTTTTGCTGATGGATCAATTGTCTGAAAGCGACGATTCTTTAAAGTGGAAAAAAATTACTGGCGGTGAAAAAAAATTCAGCCTCAGCAGTTCTGATTATAAGATTGCTGTGCGCGAGGCCAAAGAAGAAACCGTTTTTCAGCGAGACAAAAACAGGAACAAGGTGGTAACGCTTAATCGTGAGAACAGGGCCCATAAAGCTGTAATTGAGCAGCAAAAAAAACTAACGGGCATAAAGCTGAGAAAGTATAACGAAATTTTTGCCAAGAGCTATGCGTTGCCAAATAAATACCGAAAAAAAATGCACAGGGAAAGACAGTTTGGCAGCAACATGAGCGAACCCAAACCCGGAACAAATGCCGGCAAAACTATTGAACGCCTGTCTAAAGCAAGAGAAAAAGCAGAAACTGAGATTGACTCCATTCAGAAAATTATTGTTGCTTATAGAAACGAATTTGATTCTTTAATTACCAACCTCTCATTAAACACAGAACAAAAAACAAAAATTCTTGACTCTATGATTAAAATGCTCTATCTGCGCTCAAATCGCAGGGCATTTATTCTGGATGACAGAAAGAAACCGGTTGTGGAACTGAAAAGGAAGATTGATCTTTTTGAAAAGGACAACGCATTCCAGGTTGAAAAGCAAATTTTTGACCCGGCTGAAAAAGGGAATTTTCTTTTCACAGAAATTGCCCGCCTTGTAAAAATTAAACAGAAAAAACAGGAAGACTGTATTAAGCATACATACAATCTTATTAAAAACGGCGAAGGAAGCCGGCCTGACCTGCAGGTATACAAATCGCCCATGCTTGCCAATCAACAAGAAGATATTTGCTGGCTGGTAATTAACCGGCAAGATGTTGAAAGAACAAAACGTGGTTTAAACTCAATGACAAAAAAACATGTTAATGTAGTTAAGGCCATACGCTGGGAAAATAAGACTGAGCGGCTTCGTTCTTTTTACATTTCGAAAGAGTTGCGCAGGCGCCACCACAAATACAATGGCATTGCAAAGGGAAATATTCGTCTTATAAAACTCAAACTAAAGTACCTGAAGATTCAGAGAAAAATGACTGAAAAAAGAATCAGGGAAAAATTAAAACCTAAAAAAACAAAATGAAATTATTCTTTTTTGGTTCTTAACTTATCTAAATTTTTTTATCGCCAGAGGCGATAGAAAAGTGATGCGAAGCC
>JACMLS010000416.1 GCA_014379485.1 Bacteroidia bacterium
TGATCCCAAAACAAACCAATAGATGAATATTTTGGAACTGTTATCAGCTTTCCCTGATCTGTATATGCGCCCCACATATTTCCGCTGCGTACTAAAATAATATTATTGTTGTACAAGCCAATTTCATCGTACTCAAACGGAATTATGATTTGTTTGGTTTTCTTTACAAGAACCCCAAACTTGCCTGCTTCTTTTTGGGGAATTAACAGCTTATCATCAAACTGATTTTTAATTTCTGCCGTAGTATCTACATCTTCCAAACAGTAGTTCATATCTTCATTGGTATTAGACAACTTTTCTCCGGTTCTGTTTATGTAAAATTTGTCAGCATTGTTTTTTACATAAGCTTTGCCACTATAGAAATTACAGGCAAAATCATAGTTGAACCCAACAATTACACTGTCTTTTAAATTTACAAATCCCCATTTATTATTATTCTTTATCCTTACAAGACCTTCTGATATTTTCCAGCTTATATCCTGGTATTTAATTGGAAGAACAATCTGTCCTTTTTCATCCAAACATCCCCATAAACTGTCATTGCCCACAAAATAGAAAGTACTGTCTGCAAAAATGTAGTCATAGATTGCCGGTAGTATTAACTCTCCTGACTCGTTTAATAATCCTTTTTTTTCTTTACCGGAAATGTTTACAGTAACGTGGGCAAATTTTGTTTGCGAATAATTTTTCAAGCAAAGAATTAAAGCAAAACTTAATAAAATTATTTTTTTCATCTTAGTTAGTTTATTCTCAAAAAAAAATTCATTTCTTGAATATACGAAGAAGTTTTTTCTCTGCTAAAAATTAGCAAAAAAGCAATCCAGATAGCTATCGCACATGCATCAAGATAAGAGTTTGAACTGATTTTGATTGAGAACGATGGCCGAATTGAAATTTATTGCTACAGCCATTTCGCACGGGCAATTCCTCTCTTCTGAAAAGCTGGTGGTACTCCTTGCGCGCGCGGCGATCCTACGCGGCGGCTCAGGCGTTTTGATTTCGATATTAAAAAAATGGTTTCTATCGTGATTGGTATACGATAGCTATCGAGATTATTTTACCTTTTCTCCCGACTGAAAGAGTCGGGATCGGAATTTTTTTTGAATACGAATTTGGCCCTTGAAGATGATCTCCTCTTACCATCGTTTTACATTTATAAAGAATTTGCATAAAAAAAATTCATGCCTCTTTAAACGTCTATGTGGCTTTTTCTTTGCTAACCAAAAAAAATAAAATATTAAATATGGAATCCATCCTATTAACATTGTTGTGTCATTTCAGGTTTACCACTATTGTACAGTTTTGCGCAATTGCAGAGAGGTTTAAAGATAAATGTTTTTACTGATGCGCAATGTTCTATTTGTCTGTAGCAAGTACACAACGCACAAGCAAAGCTACATCTGCCGCAAGCGCATGCACGTGGCTAAAACTTGTACTGTTGGTAACAGGCAAACTTTTAGCGCTGGTACTGGTTCCAAATGCATTAAATCCTGAAGTTGGAATTTTAAGAAGTGCCGCAGTGTCTGCAGCAGTAAACAACCAAACAGTATATTTCTTACTTGCATCTAAACCTGTAATTGATATGCTGTGATTTATTGTTTGTGCACAGGCCGGTTGAATTCCGTTTTTTGCTTCGTGTGCGTTTATAGAAGGTATCTGATAATAAAGATCTGTATCAATACGCACTTGCACAGCAGGTGGCAAGGTATCACTCAAACCTGTAACGGCAAAACCTGCGTTGCCATCTGATAAACATTTTTTTGAAACAGAAGACTGCGCAAGCTGATACGTGTTACAGGTATACGGACCCTTCTTATCTGCTTTACCGTTTGCATTTACTTTACGGCAGGTTCCTAAGTCCATAATAAAATCCCATGCCGGATTGGTGGCGTCTGTGCAACCACCATCTGGCAACCAGCCACCACTTGGCGGAAAACTGTTTGCAGTTTCCATTACGTATCTGAAATAATAAGGAATAGAACCTCCATGCGGTTGCTGACCACCAATAACCAAACCATGATCGCTAAAAACAATTTCATCTCCAGGTAAATAGTTGTTGTTACTCAGCTCATGGTTAGAACCCCAGCCAATTACCAGCGGTACGTGGTCAAAATCATTGTCGTTTGAGCCGGCTAAAAAATCAAGCACACCAATAATAACCGGAAAGCCGTTTACCACCTGTTGTTTCATCCAGGGTATAAAATTATTTACAGTGTCTTGCGCTACTCCGGTAAAGTGGTTGTAAGCAAGATGCAAATTTTGCAATACAGTATTAATGGCATTAAAAGATGTATTATCAGCACCCGCAGTATTATTCCAGATCTGCGGTAATACCTGGCAATAATACTGTCCATGATCTTTAAACCACTCTTTAAAATTCTTTGCACCACCGCCATAATCTCCGCCCGGCGAACCGCCTGCAGACCATGCAACACCATAATAATTATTCCACATTTTTTTTAATGCTGCAGATGGCTTGGTACTATCAGCCCCCCACAAAGAATAAAAATAATCTGCCATTAATTGCCGTATTAAATACATAGGCACATACTGCCCATACAACAAACCTGCAGACAGTATAGCTGTTTCGCCACAATAACCAGAAGTAGAACTGCCCCAATCCTTGTTTACAATATTCCACATTAAACGTGGCGGAATGTTATTTATTTGGACGTTTTTTTGCGGAAGGAGGATGTAGGCGTTCATGGTTTTTTGGGGTTTTGGATTGTTGTTGTTTAATTTATTGGTTTGTCTATTGGGTTTGAAAATTTGTGTTTGAGTTGGTTAGTGTAAACCCAGCCCCAACGGCTACTGTTTCTATCACAAAATTTCCAATTAGTGCTTGATCAGCATTTTCAAA
>JACMLS010000417.1 GCA_014379485.1 Bacteroidia bacterium
AATTATTTTTTTCTTTTAAAGAACACTAAGTGAAACAACCTAATGATTATTGGATTTTTTTAATAAAATAATTAGGTTGGAAATCTACTTAGAATAATTTACAAGGTATTTACCTTCCAGAACCGGAACTACTTTGGTATAATTTAAAGTCAGGCAAAATTTAATGTCTTTTTTTAAATTCAGTTTAGCCAACCGTTCTTTATGCGAAGCGTAATTGAGAAATTTTACCGGATTCTTTTTTCCTATCTCAAATAAATATTTCAAGGCAAGGCAACCATCGCCCAATTTAAAATCTTTACTTCTTTGAACCAATTGCTCAGTAACCGCTCCGGCAAAAAGTGCATCTTCCAAATTAAATTTATTTTTCCAGCCACTGCACAGCAAAACAATATTCCTGTTTTCAGCAATTAACCAGTCGCACAATGCATCAATATTTAAAAAAGAACCGATCACTACTTTGTAAGCATCTTTTGCTACGGCAATAGCCTGCGTTCCGTTTGTAGTAGTAAGCGCAATAGTTTTTCCTTTTACATGATCTCCCATATAATCATAAGGAGAATTTCCAAAATCAAAACCCTCCACTTTTATTGCATCGCGTTCTGCACCAGCAAGAAATCCCTGACGTTTATACTCAGCAGCCTCCTGCACAGTAGCAACCGGAATCATTTTTTCTGTTCCGTGATGAAAGGCTGCACAAATAGCAGAAGTTGCTCTGAAAATATCAATGATCACAACAATACTATCGTCATCTCTGTAAATAGAATACAGGTGAGGAGAAAAACAAGCATCTAATTTTAATTTGCCATCGTTTGACATAAAGCAGATCAGGATTTTTTGAGAAAAGGAATTTTTACAACTTTTGCTTTTATTTTTTTTTCGCGTATAGAAATAAAAATTTCTGAATCTGCTTTTGCAAATGCCGTTTCTACATACCCCATTCCAATTGCTTTATTTAATGTGGGAGATTGGGTTCCGCTGGTAACTTTTCCGATTTGTTTTCCGTCGGCATCTGTGATCGGATAATCGTGACGGGGAATTCCACGATCTATCATTTCAAAACCAACCAATTTTCTTGAAACTCCTTTTTCTTTTTGTGCAAGAAGTGCTTTTGAGTTTGTAAATTCTTTAGTGAATTTAGTGATCCAGCCAAGGCCTGCTTCAATAGGCGAAGTGGTATCATCTATATCATTTCCGTAAAGACAAAAACCCATTTCCAATCGCAAAGTATCTCTTGCACCAAGACCAATAGGTTTAATACCGAATTCTTTTCCTGCTTCAAAAATTGCATCCCACATTTTTTCTGCGGTATCATTCGGAAAATAAATTTCAAATCCACCGGCACCTGTGTAACCTGTGTTGCTGATTACAATATTATCGCAGCCCGCAAATTTTCCAACGCAAAAACTATAATATTCCATTTTACTCAGATCAACATCTGTAAGTTTCTGAAGCGCGTTAATCGCTTTAGGACCCTGCACTGCAAGAAGGCTCGTTGTATCAGAAACGTTTTTCATATCAACACCTTTTGTATTGTGTTTCATGATCCAGTTCCAATCTTTCTCAATATTACTTGCATTTACAACAAGATAATATTCATCTGCTTTAACGCGGTACACTAAAAGGTCATCCACAATTCCGCCTTTATCATTGGGTAAACAGGAATACTGAACTTTTCCGTCTATAAGCACAGAGGCATCGTTACTGGTAACACGCTGAATCAAATCTAAGGCATCCGGACCTTTTACACTAAACTCACCCATGTGGCTCACATCAAAAACTCCTACACCATTACGCACAATTGCGTGTTCTTCATTTAAACCCGTATAACTTACGGGCATATTGTAACCTGCAAAAGGAACCATTTTGGCTCCAAGCGAAATGTGTTTTTTTGTAAGTGCTGTGTCTTTCATTTCAGTTGCTGTGCTTTCCATATTGATAAATTTTAGTGAAGCAAATGTATGAAATTTCGGGGTGCTTTGACTTGAGAAAGTTTGGAATGTTAGGAAAGTTTAGAAACTAATAGATCAAGTCAGGATTCGCAAACAGGTTAAAATAAAGTTTTGGTTTCCTGATCTTTTGTCCCGTTTTAAAAATGTATTGTCCGCCCTTGTCATCAATCATCGGAAAATGAAAATTATTAGGATTTTTCAACTTTTTGGGAAGAAAAAAACCATCGTGCACAAAACGATTCTGAACTGCGTGGCGAACCTGCTCTGCGTCAATACCCACTGAAGCGCGAAACTGCTGATCAAATTCGTTTTCAACCATTTCAGCGCTCACATATAACAAACCGTGCGAATGAAACGGGTAAACCGAATTCGTGGTATCTAAATACCCGGCGCGCGAATGATAGTTAGTATCTCTGACTGGATTACCAAGTCTCCCGGTCCACATAGCATGTGTAAGAGAAATTCTTTTATTTTCTTTTTGATAAGCAAATTGTATGGCCGCACTTCTGAAACGGTCTAACAGCGGGCGGGCCAGCAGATCATTTTCAGTACTCAAATAAAAATGATTCCACTG
>JACMLS010000418.1 GCA_014379485.1 Bacteroidia bacterium
CTGTAAGTATTGCCGGGTAGGAGTGGGCGATCGCCCATCTACATACACTAAAGAAAACGGCAAATCTATATGTTTGTAGATACTCTCCAAAGATTGCTGCGTATAGCTAAGTACATTTTCGTCAAATTCATGACTGAAAGCAGAAAAACCATCAATTGCGTTTACAGTAAAACCTCTCAGTAAAACCGCCCCATGCGTATTGTAAAGCAATTCAAATTCCTGTTTATTTCTTTTAAACCATTCTGAAAGGTCAACACCATCTACCCCGGCTTTTATTACAACCGGATAACTGAAGCCGTTGTTTAATGTACCCGCTTCATGTTCTTTTGCATTCAGATCTATACTTTTTGCCTTAAAGGTGAGCAGGCTGTTTTTTTGTTTTTTCATTTTGGTTATAAATAAAATTTATATGTGATTATTTTTTTCTCTTAGTTTACCCAGCCTTTTGGATTTGTTATTTTGTATTCTGAGATTTCTTATCTGGCCCAATTCCTGTTTTAATTCGTACGGAGAGATCTCAGGAGATTCTGTTACTCTTTTCAGTATATGAAGAAAGAACTCTTTCAGTTCCGCGATAACTGATGGAGAATACAAAGCGCTTCTATAAATAAATTTGCAATAAAAAGAATCTGGCCTGTTGTAGATATGAAACCACAGATCTGTTGCTGTGGTCACCTCGTCAACCTCAAGCAATTCTATCTGGTTGTAGGTCTCATGAAAAAAGTAATTGAGGTTGTGGTAAGTAATTCCTACATCAAATAAAGGGTGCTTGCCCGGATTTGATTTGTAAGTTAAATTGTTTACCAAAAGATCAAACGGAAAAAACTGGTGCTCGTGCGCGGCAAGAAGATTTTCTTTTTCCTGCAGGGTCATCGTTTCAAATGACAAATGTGGATCAATAAAAGATCTTACAGGTAAAAGATTCAGATAAAATCCGATCTGGTTTTCAAGATCAGGGTGTGTTCTTCCTGCGGTCGGCATTCCAACAACTATGTCTGTTTCGCCCGACATACAATAGATCAGTGTTTTAAATCCTGACATTAATACCATAAAAGTAGTGCCCGAGATCTTACCACCGAGTTTGATCAGTTCAGTCATTAACTCCTTTTCAATACTGAATTCAAATTCTTTTGCCCACACCGCAACATTTTCAGGTGGTTCAATTTCGGGCGCAAGGTTTATTGATGGAGGTGGTGATTTAAATTTAGTTGTCCAGTAATTTTTATGCGCCATTCCATCTGCACTATCCAGGTAGTTGTTCTGCCAGCTGGCAAAATCACGGTAATGAATTCTCAGGTTTTGCACTTCTGCAGTTTTTCCTTCCAGCAGCTGGTGGTAATTTTCAAACAGTTCTTTTATTAAGATGTTTTTTGACCAGTCATCAGATATAATGTGGTGGTTGGTAAAAATAATTTTATGATCTTTCTCACCAGTTTCTGCAATGAGAAACCTGAACAGAACATCTTTAGAGAGATCGAACGGAACAGCTATTGCATCAGAGATCAGTTGTTGCAAAGCGTCTTTGTCCAGGTTTTTCTCTCTGCAATCAATTCGGGTAGAGCGAAAAATATAATCGCCCGGAGTTTTTACTTTTTGAATTACGCGGTCTCCTTCTATAAAAACAGAAGTTCTCAGTATCTCATGCCTGGCAATAACCGCGTTTGCAGCCCTGTCAAAAATTTCCTGGTCAAACGTGTTTTTAAAACTTATTACAAGCGACTCAGTAAGTGTTATTCTGCTGTCTGGAATCTGATTCAGCAGCCACATTCTTTTTTGCGCGTGCGAAGCCTCAAAGTATTCAGCGTCAGGAATGCGTTCAATTTTTTTGTAAATATTTTCTTCTGAAATTAAAATTAAAGCTGCCTGACCGGCTATTGTAGGATTTTCAAACAGGTCCTTTAATTTTAACTTAGCAAACAGTTCTCTGTAAATTTTATAGTTGGCCTGCGTTGCAATAATAGAATTTGCTCCGGCTTCAAATACATTCTGGTGAATTCCAATAGCGGTTTTTCTGTGCATAACAGTCTGCCAGATGTTCAGCAGAACAGATTCTATTCTGTTTGTAGGTGCAGAATCAGTTTCTTCTGAAATTGCGTTTTCATCAATTAAAGATTTAAGCGCGTGCCGGTTTATTTTTCCGTTTGGTGTTAGCGGAATAGCATCTACTTTAATGTAAGAAGAAGGTATCCACGCGGCAGGAAGAATAGAAGAAAGTTCTGTTCGTGTTTTTCCAATATCGGTATCTTTTTCGCAAACCAAAAAAGCCGTAAGTGTATCTCCTGAGTCAGATCTGTTAATGGCAACTGCGGCAGATTTAATGCCTGAACAATCTGTAAGTCTTATTTCAATTTCTTCCAGTTCAATTCTGTTGCCGTTAAGTTTTACCTGGTTATCTGCACGACCTGAAATTTGCAGATCTCCGTCAGGCAGCCAATAACCTAAATCTCCGGTTTTATATAATCTTAGTTTTTTATTTTTTAATGAAACGTTCAGGAACTTTTCATTCGTAAGTTCTTCGCGGCCAAAATATCCGGCAGCTACACCTTTACCACCAATCTAAACGTCTCCCTTTACCTTGGTGGTAATGGTGTAGCTGCCGC
>JACMLS010000419.1 GCA_014379485.1 Bacteroidia bacterium
CGGACTTTTTAGGAGTTTCTTTATTCCCCGAATTCTCTTTATCTTTAAAATCATTTCCAATGAAGAAAAAATTTCCATTCATACTTGTAATTTCAGTTGTGCTTATTTTTTTCTTTTTACCTAAAGAAGAAACAAAATCGTGGGGATTTTATGGACACAAACGCATCAATCGCATGGCTGTTTTTACATTGCCACCTGAGATGATTACCTTCTACAAAAAAAATATTGAATTCTTAACTGAACATGCCGTAGATCCTGATAAAAGAAGATACGCAATAGAAGACGAGGCTGCCCGGCATTATATTGATATTGATCATTACGGACCAGATGCTTTTAAAGAAGTACCCATGTTCTGGGGCAAAGCGGTAGAAAAATTTACTGAAGATACTTTAAAGGCTTACGGAATAAACCCCTGGCACATCAATGTAATGGTTTTGCGTTTGGCCGATGCGTTTAAAAAAGAAGATGTAGACCGTATTTTACATATCAGCGCTGACCTTGGGCATTATGTGGGCGACGCACATGTTCCTTTGCACACAACAGAAAACTATAACGGACAAATGACTGGGCAGAGAGGAATACATGGTTTTTGGGAAAGCCGCATTCCTGAACTAAAAGCAGAAGATTATGATTATTTTGTTGGAAGAGCAAAGTATATTGATTCGCCAATAAAAAGAGCCTGGAAAATTATAAAAGAAAGCAATGCGGCTGTTGATTCTGTTTTGAAATTTGAAGCAGAATTAAATGCAAAATATCCCACAGATAAAAAATACGGATTTGAACAGCGCGGAAACATGACCGTAAAAATTTACAGCCAGGATTACACAGAGGCTTATGACGAAATGATAAAAGGTCAGGTAGAACGCAGAATGCGCGCAAGTATTGCAATGGTTGGCAGCTTCTGGTACACCGCCTGGGTAAACGGTGGCAAACCCGATCTGAATAAAATGGGTGACCGCGAAATTTCTGACTCACTAAAAAAAGTGCTGGCAAAGGAAGAAGAATTATACCAGCAAATGAAAATAAAAAATCCGAAAGGGCATGATGATTAAAAACATCAAATCATTCACAAAAAAAATTTCCTTCAGCAGTTTTTTCAGAAAATAATTTATGGATAATTTTTTTCTCATAACAATTCTTGTAAGTCTTTGCGCCTTATTTTCGTTTATCAACGTTAAATTTTTAAAACTTCCGGCGGCAATTGGCCTAATGGTTCTTGCCCTCGGAACCTCTTTGCTCATTAGTGTTTTAGGACACGTATCAACAGATCTTCATGATAAAGTATTGGTAATTGTAAAAAAAGTAAATTTTACAGATACTTTATTTCAGATCATGCTCAGTTTTTTATTGTTTGCGGGGTCTTTGCATGTAAGCCTGCGCGAAATGAAAAAGCAAAGGGCCGCTGTAATTTCATTCTCATCGCTGGGTGTTGCTCTTTCAGTTTTTTTATTCGGTAGTGCCATTTATTATGTGTTTATTTTATTCGGATACAACGTAGATCTTATTTACTGTTTATTATTCGGAGCATTGATCTCTCCCACAGATCCTATTGCTATACTCGGAATTTTACGCGGATCAAAACTTCCAAAAGAAATTGAAGTGGTTGTTAGCGGAGAAAGTTTGTTTAATGATGGCATGGGAGTTGTTTTTTTTGTAACCATTTACAAAGTAATTGAAAAAGGAATCTCAAATCTTTCTGCTGTTGATGTTGCTTTACTTTTCGGTCAGGAAGTTTTTGGCGGCTTGTTACTTGGACTGGCGTTGGGCTTTATTGCCTTTCAGATAATAAAAAGAATTGATCACTACCAGACAGAAGTAATGATCTCACTTGCACTGGTAATGATCTGCAATGAACTTGCTGCTTTTATTGGCGTATCAGGCCCGCTCGCAGCAGTGGTGATAGGCTTATACCTTGGCAACAAAGTCCGCCACAGCGTTATGAGCGATACGAGCCGTGAGTACCACGATAAATTCTGGGAACTCATTGATGAATTTTTAAACGCTATGCTGTTTATGCTGATTGGTCTGCAAATGGTTTTACTTCCATTCCTAACTCAATACATTTTTATTGGTGTGATCGGAATTGTTTTATTGCTCGTTTGCCGTTATTTATCTTTAATGATACCAATCTTTTTTATCAAAGACAAAAAATTATATAATCCAAAAACTGCAGTAATTATGACCTGGGGCGGTTTGCGCGGAGGTATTTCTGTAGGCCTTGCTTTAGGATTACCTGAAGGCCCGTACAAAGAAGTAATTCTTTCAACCACTTATATCATTGTAATTTTCTCGATCATTGTGCAAGGACTCACCACAGGCAAGCTGGTGAAGTGGCTGTATAAAGAGGGGAAATAGGGGATAGGAAATAGGATATAGGGGAGCGCTATCCCTATCTCCTATTTCCTAACCCATATCCCCTAATTAAGTAAGATTCCATTGAAAAACGCTTATTTTAAGAGTCATTCCGGCTAAAATCCCTTAAATTTGTCTCAACGTTTTGAAAAAGATTTTCTTATATTTTTTCTTGTTTGCCAGCCTTTTTGGTTTTGGGCAAGACCCTTCTTTTTCGCAATTTTATTCAAACCCGCTTTATTTAAATCCGGCTTTTGCAGGAAGCAATCACGATGCGCGTATTGGTGGAAATTACCGCAATCAATGGCCACGCATTCCGGGAAAATGGGTAACGTATAATGTATTTGGTGATATTTATGCGCCACCTTTAATGGGCGGATTAGGATTTATTGCCATGCAGGATGTGTCGGGCGAAGGATTGCTCTCAACATCTTCTGTAGGAATTGTACAATCTTTTGAAAGACCCATTCCAAAAATTGTGCGCATACGTGCCGGATACAATGTAAGCCTGGTGAGTAAAAGAATTGATTGGTCTAAACTTACTTTTTCAGATCAGTTAGATCCTACGAAAGGAAGCGTGTATCAGACAGCAGCAATTCCCACAAACGGAAGAACTTTTGTAGATTTTCAGGCCGGCTTTATTCTTGATTTTCCGAACTTCAGAATTGGTCACAGCGTTTTCAGTAATGTTTTCGGAATGAGTTTTAATCATCTTACACAGCCCAATCAATCCTTAACGGGTGGTGTTCATGCACCTCTTCCTTTAAAAACAACTTTGCATTACAATATGGAAATCAGTGTAGGACAAGAAAATCCGAATGAAAAATCGTTTTACATTTCTCCTAATTTCATTTATGAAAAACAAAATGAATACCGCACATTTAATTTTGGTGTGTATGTAACAAAAGATCCTCTTATTGCCGGTATGTTTTTCAGAATGAAAAAAGCAACCAGCTTTAAAGACAATGACGCGTTAATCTTGTATATTGGATTTAAATCTGATCTCACAAAACATACTACGATGCGTTTAGGTTACAGTTATGACCTTACCATTTCAGGCCTGGCGCCAAACACAATGGGCGCGCACGAAATTTCACTCGTGTTTGAATGGAAAAACACCAACCTGCGCGGAAAAAAATCGAGCCGTAGCAAAAATGCAAAACGCATTGATGACTGTATGGACTTTGGATTTAAATCGCTGGTGTTTTAGGGAACGCGGATGACGCGGTCCCGATAGCTATCGGGATAGCTGATCTACGCGGATTTTTTTTTCAACTTAAAACTATTAACTGATAACGATTAACTATCGTTTGAAAAACGCATCCCAGCCTTGAGCAGTGATCGGATGTTGCGTTCCATCACGACTCACTAAATTCATTCCCGCATGGTTATCGAGCATATGGCCAATGATAGTTATGTCGGGATGATTTTTTACTTTTTCGAAATCGGTGATGGGAACGGTGAATAGTAATTCGTAGTCTTCTCCTCCGTTCAGTGCACAAACAGTTGGGTCCATGTTGAATTGCCTTGCGGTTTCAAAAGTCTGCGTGTCGAGCGGAATTTTATCTTCGTATAAATTGCAACCGGTTTCAGATTGTTTGCAGAGATGAATTAATTCTGAAGCAAGACCATCGCTGATATCGATCATTGAAGTGGGTTTAATGCCAAGCGTTTTAAATAAGAGGGGGATATCTTTTCTTGCTTCGGGTTTTAATTGTCTTTCTAATACGTAATCTTTTCCCTCAAGATCAGGTTGCAGTTTTGGGTTTTCTGTATAAATTTTTTTCTCACGTTCTAAAATTTGTAAGCCCATAAATGCGCCGCCTAAATCTCCTGTTACACAAATAAGATCTTTATCTTTTGCTCCGCTTCTGTAAACAATTTCTTCTTTTTCCGCTTCGCCAATTGCGGTGATTGAAATTACGAGTCCTGAATTGGAAGCGCTGGTATCTCCACCCACCAAATCCACTTCGTAATTTTTACAGGCTAATAAAATTCCGCTATACAATTCTTCTACCGCCTCAACAGAAAAACGATTTGACATAGCAATTGAAACAGTAATTTGTTTCGGCGTACCGTTCATTGCATAAATATCAGATACGTTTACAACTACTGCTTTGTATCCCAAATGTTTTAACGGAACATAAGTAAGATCAAAATGAACTCCTTCTACAAGCATATCTGTAGAAACAAGAATGGCTTTATTTTTATATTCAATAACAGCAGCATCATCACCAATTCCTTTTAGTGAAGATTCATTCTGCAATTCAACAGAAGCTTTAAGATGTTCAATTAAACCAAATTCTCCGAGAGAAGACAGTTCTGTGCGTGATGGATTTTCTAACATAATTCTATTTTTCTAATACTTATACTTACTCCTTATACTGACTACTTAAGCCCTGTGCTACCAAAACCACCTTTACCTCTTTCGCTTTCTTCAAGGTCATCTGCTGGTTCCCACTCAATGGTCTCGTGTTTGGCAATTACCATTTGCGCAATGCGCTCACCATCGTTAATTAAAAAAGGTTTGTCAGATAAATTTACGAGCAAAACTTTTACTTCGCCGCGGTAATCTGCATCAATAGTACCGGGTGAGTTTAAAACTGTAATTCCGTTTTTAAATGCGAGTCCGCTTCTTGGTCTTATCTGTGCTTCTGTCCCTTCGGGCAATGCTATGAATAAGCCAGTGCTTACCAGCGTTCTTTCCAATGGTTTTAATTCTATGGGCGCATCAAGATTTGCACGCAGATCAAGACCGGCGCTTAAAGTTGTTGCGTATTGTGGTAAGGGGTGCTTACCCTTGTTCACTACTTTCACTAACTGTTTCATTTTCTTTCTTTTTTAAATTCGGGTACTCAAGGATATAAAAAAGCCAGACAAAAAACAACAGCAACACATTGTTTACCGCCACTTCGTATCCCCATTTTGGGAATCTGCCTTTGTACAAAAGAGAAATAAAATAAAGCCCTAAAGCCGCAAAAAAGAAAAATCCCATGCTACGTAAATTGTATTTTATGGGATAATGTTTTTTACCAATGAGATAAGAGAGCACCATCATAACACCATAAGAAATTAAAGTGGCCCATGCGCAGGCGGCAAAACCGAACCCTGGAATAAAAGCAAAATTAATTGTCAATGTAATTACCGCGCCAACGATTGTAAGATACGCACCGAATTTTGTTTGTTCCGTTAATTTGTACCAGATAGAAAGATTGTAAAACACACCCAAAAACAGATTAGCGATCAGCAGGATGGGCACTACGAACAAACCGTATTTCCAGAAAGGTTCGCTGATAAAATGTTTCAGCCATTCAATGTTCATCATGGTTCCTAAAAAAATAAAAGAGCAAAAGATCACAAAATATTTTGTTACCTGCGCGTTGGTCTTTTTAGAATCTTTATCTTTTACTGTACTGAAGAAAAAAGGTTCGGCCGCCATTTTAAATGCCTGTATAAAAATGGTCATGATTATAGAGAGCTTGTAACAGGCTCCATAAATTCCCACATCGCGCTTTGCAATAGAAGGGTCAAGCATTTTTCCAAGAATAATTCTGTCAAAAGTTTCATTGATCATTCCGGCAAAACCCAGCACAAGCAAAGGCATTGCGTATTTCATCATTGACTTCCATAATTTTTTATCGAAGTGATACGTGATGGCTGTATATTCCTTAAAAAGAAAAACGAGCGTAAAAACGTTTGTAAGTGCGTTAGCCAAAAAACCGTAACCAATTCCTATTGAAGGATCGTATATTTTTCCAAGAAAAGAACTTTCGCCAGATATAAGATCAGCTTCATATGCGTTTTTACAGAAAATAATAAAAAAGACATTGAGCAGTATATTGATCAAAATATTGGTGCATTTGATAAGCGCATATTTACCGGGCTTGTTTTCTGATCTTAATCGTGCAAATGGAATGATCATAAAAGCATCACTACAAATAATTACCACCATCCAAACAATAAAATTCTGCTGGCCGGCATAATCCATTGCGTTGGCAATGTTACCTGAAAATACAATTCCCGCAATAAGAAAAACAGAAGTAGAAATAATGAGAGAAATGAGCGATGTGCTGTAAACGTTTTCTTTATCCTCGCGTTTAGACCAGAAATAAAAAAACGCAGTTTCAAAACCGTAAGTAAGAAGAATGTTTAGAAGAGAAATGTAAGCGTAGACCGTTGTGTTTATACCGAACTCTGCCTGGTCTAAAAAAACGTATGTGTAAAGTGGAACAAGTACAACATAATTTGCAGTGCGCGCCAGAATAGTGCTTACTCCGTAAACAGCCGTTTGCCCCAATAATTTTTTAAGCGGATTCAATACCCTTAATTTAGGATGAATGTATTATAAAAGATGACAGTAATCTGGTAAAAAAGAATAAATAATTAACCGGTGAATGTTTGTGAACATAGTTGTATGTTATAAGTTGTGAGTTAATAATTGTGAGTTACAGCGATTAATTGTTTGCCAGCCCACAATCATAATTCAACATTCATTCATTATTATTATTCATTGCTTTTGAAATAATTTTCACTTTTTTAATTTTTCTATGATGCCCGTGGTTGAAAATCCTTCTACAAGCGGAATTGTGACTACTTCTCCTCCCCTGCCCTTTACTATATCGTAACCAACAATTTCTTCGGGCTTGTAATCGGCGCCTTTTACCAGCACATCAGGTTGCAGTTTTTTAATCAGATCATATGGGGTTTCTTCATCAAACAAAACTACTGCGCTTACAAAATACAAGGCTGAAAGTAACAGGGCCCGTTTGTCTTCTGAGTTAACCGGCCTTTCAGTACTTTTATTTTGTCTTTTTACAGAAGCATCTGTATTGAGACCAATCACTAAAAAATCGCCCAGTTCTGCTGCTTTTTAAAGTTATTCTACATGCCCGTAATTCATTATATCAAAACAACCATTAGTAAACACGATCTTCTTATTAAAAAAATGCATTTTAAAAATCTCTTTCTCAAGTTTTTCAACTGTCATGAGCTTGTCATGCATTCCTTTTAAAAAATCAGGGCGTGGGGTCATTTTTATTTTTGTTATAAATAGGTAAAAAAAGTAATGCAAAAAGAGCAACAGTAACCACAGAAATAAAAGAGGCGATCCATGATAACCAGCCGAGAGAAAAACCAAGTGTTACCGGAAGAAAATAAACTTTGTTCAGAATTTCGCGCATGGCAAGCGGGTAAGCGCCAATACCGCCCGGCGTAAGCATTACGGTAAATGTTCCAAAAACAAAACCTGTTATTCCTTCACTGAAACCTAAAGAGCTTGTTCCGGCTAAGCAATTGAAACAAACATGGAACATTGCATAATAACAAACCCAGATCATACCAGTAAGAAAAACAAAATAAACAGGGCTCTTTACTTTTCCTACAGCGCGAAGACCTTCTGCAAAACCTTTTATTATTC
>JACMLS010000420.1 GCA_014379485.1 Bacteroidia bacterium
CAAACAAGTTCACAGGACTAAAACTCCACAAAAGATCGTCCTTACCAACAGCTGAGGCAATCAAAAATCCCAAAGCTATGAACTCTGAAAAAACATAAATGAAAAAACCTTTTTTTCTTTGCCGGAACATTAACAGTATTCCAAACAATGAAATAAATTGTGAAATCAAACATGCCCAGAGGCTGACAACTGTCCATATTAATTCGCTGAAATGATTGGCGACGTTAATGGGCTGTGCTGAAAAAGGAGGTGTGCTGGCGAGATAGTACAAGAACCCGGTTGAATCTTCGAATAAATAGTTCATGCAAAGTGTACCTCCGTAATAAAAAATTCCAAGAAAAGCACCCACAAAACTCAAAATGCAAAGAACTGTAAGAAGCTTGGGTCTGTTTAATGGTAAGGTTTTGGAAGCGATATTTTCAGGCAGGTCTGCAAAATTATTTTCCATGATAATAAATTATACCGGTCAAAAAAAAACTGAACCAATTTTCTGATTCAGTTTTTTTTAATCAAATCTAAAAATTAAGCGTGTACTTTTTGATTCATCAGTTCTTCAATTTCATCTGCTTCAATTGGAATTGTTGCCATAAGATCTTTAGGCGCTTTTTCTGTAAGAAGAATATCGTTTTCTATTCTTATTCCAAGATTTTCTTCGGGAATATAAATTCCGGGTTCGCAGGTAAAAACCATGCCGGCTTCAAACTTTCTGAAACGGCTGCCAAGATCATGCACATCTAAACCCAAATGGTGCGAGGTACCGTGCATAAAATATTTTTTATAAAGTGGTTTTTCAGGATCTTGTTTTTTTACCGCATCAGCATTCAGTAAACCCAATTTAATAAGTTCTTCTTCCATTAATTTTCCAACTTCCTTGTTATAATCTGTAATATTATTTCCGGGAACCAGCATAGCCGTTGCGCTTTTCATTACGCGCAGCACAGCATTGTAAACATCTTTCTGGCGTTTAGAGAATTTTCCGTTTACCGGAAGGCAGCGGGTAAGATCTGAATTGTAATTTGCGTATTCAGCAGCCACATCAAGCAAAAGAATATCGCCATCCATACATTGCTTGTTGTTTTCTATATAATGCAACACGCAGGAGCTTGCACCGCTTGCAATAATGGGCGTATAGGCAAATCCTTCTGAGCGGTTCCAAACAAATTCATGTACCAGCTCTGCTTCAATTTCATGTTCCCAAACGCCGGGCTTAACAAAACCAAGCAATCTTCTGAAACCTTTTTCAGTAATGTTACAGGCGTGTTGTATCAATTCTGCTTCGTAGGCAGATTTTATTGCGCGCAGCTCATGCATTAAAGGTGCAGAACGCTCGTACCTGTGTATGGGATATTTTTCCATACAGGATTTCATAAAACGGGCGTCGCGTGTTTCTACTTTTACCACGGCGCGTATATGTTCGTTTGTATTTAAATAAACACAATCGCAATCGCACATAAGGGTATTAAAAAGTGTTTCAAATTCAGTTAACCAATACACTTTTTCTATTCCTGAAATTTCGCGCGCTTCTTCTTTGGTAAGTTTATGGCCTTCCCAAATGGCAATGAGCTCACTGGTTTCTTTAAGAAAAAGAATTTCTTTGTGCTGCCCGTCTTTTGCATCGGGGTAAATCAAAAGAATACTGTCTTCCTGATCTACACCGCTTAAATAAAAAAGATCTGCGCTTTGTTTAAACTTCATGTGCCCATCAGCACTGGTTGGCATAACATCATTTGAATTAAAAACTGCAAGTGCATTTGTTTTTAATTTTGATGCAAATCTTTTTCTGTTATCGATAAACAACTGGCGATTGATTTTTTTATAGCGCATAAGATCTTATTTTATTCTGTTAAAGATAAAGATGATTTTTAAATGTCGCTTAACCGCCTGTAAAAAAAAACAAGGAATATATGCTTTCGAGAATTATTCCTGTTTTTTTTAGCAATACCAAAACATGTATAAAACACTAAGGTAAAACAATTACCTTTTTTGAAAACCTGAGGTTTTTATTGGTGAGCATGGCAAAATAGACTCCATCAGAAAGGCCGGCAAGACTCATGGTGGCCGAATTCTGGCCCGTAGTCATTACTTCTGTTTTTATTAAACGGCCGGTTTCATCATAAAGCAAAAACTGCGAATTGAGCGTAAGTACTGCATTTTTGAGTGTGAGCTGAATGGAATTGGAAGAGAAATTCTGTGTTATAGAAATAAGAACGTTAAGATTTGTGTGATCTTCAATTCCCTCTACCGTTGCCTGATTTTTTATGTTTGAGCGGCTTGTGTTTACGATTGCTCTTGAGGGGTCGCAGGAAATGGCCCAGCTTGTCTGCACCCGGTAATTTGCAGCGGGAAAAGAGCCATAACTCCCATCATTCATCTGCGTAAAGCCAGATGGCATTGAGTTTATTGCAGAGCTGCCCCAGGTTCCGCTTCCAAGATCATCGCGGTATAACTCATAAAACGGTGAGGGATTGGTTACGTTTTCAATTTCGTACTCGTTATAAGCAAGCAGGCCGGTACCAAGGTTGCTGATGTGTATAGTTCGGTGAAACCTGGAACGGGGGCCTTCAAGGCCAAGCGGTGTTACGCCTGCCAGTTTATAAAACTCATCATTTATATTGGGATTAACTGAAAAATCATGAAACTCACCGGTATCATTAAAAGCCACAGTTCCAACCGCGTTATAGATTGTGCCGGCTATTTTTTTATAAATACGCACGCTGTCATATCCGGTAACTGTTCCTTTTTCCCAATAAATAATTGTGTGTGTAGAATTAGAGTCTACCGTAACAAGACAAAGGGGAATTGTGTCGAGAAGAGTAAATTGCTGTGCACCCACACTAAAAAAAAGCGAAAGCATTAAAAGGAAAAGTGATTTTTTTTTCATAAGATGATTTTAACTGAATCTAATTTAAATGAAAATTCTATTGGTTTTTCTTTATGAAAAGGAATATCGATAAACGGGCTGAAAACTTCAACAAAAGGAAAAAGTGGATCAGAATTTTACTCCAATAACAAGAATATCATCTACCTGTTCGTAATCAGAGCCCATCCAGCTATCAATTTCTTTACCCAGGCTTTCTTCCTGCTGCGGCATTTTTTGGTTTTGAATTCCGCCCAGAATATCTTTAAAACGCTTGGTCATTAATTTTTTTCCCTGGGGGCCACCAAACTGATCTGCATACCCGTCTGAGTGCAGATAAACAGTATCACCATCGTTTAACTGAACCTCGTGGCGTTCGTAAACCTGCGTTTCGTCTGTAAATCCTCCAATGGCGCATTTTGTGGCCTTTATTTCTTCTAAAGCAATACCATCTTCTTTATTCCGGAAAACCCACAACGCCCTGTTTGCTCCTGCGTAAGCAAGTTTTTTATTTTTGTAATCAATGGCACAAAAAGAAAGGTCCATTCCATCTCTCGTTTGGTTCTCTCTTTGCTTAAGCGCATTTTGAACGCCTATGTTCAGTTGCATTAAAATTTCTGTTGGATTCTGAATTCCTTTGGTTAATACAATTTCATTGAGCAGCGAACTGCCCACCATGCTCATAAAAGCACCTGGTACGCCGTGACCCGTACAATCG
>JACMLS010000421.1 GCA_014379485.1 Bacteroidia bacterium
AGTTAGCGAGCTGGAGGCCCGGGCGATATGAACTTGGAAATTTTGCTAAGAATATTAAAAAGTTTGAAGCTTTTGATATGAGTGGAAATCCGCTTCCGTTTTCTAAAAAGGCAAAAGATCTGTGGGTAGTAAAAAGCGGGGGCGCAAGTATGGTAAAAGTTACTTACAGTTATTTTGCTTCTGAGATCAATGCAGGTTCTACTTACGTTGATGGAAAACAGATGTATGTAAATCCCTGCAACTGCTGCATGTATCTTCCGGCAAGAATGAATGAAGAACATGTTATTGAATTAGATGTGCCGGAAAATTTTACTGTGGCTACTTCGTTAAAAAAGAATGGCGAACGTGAGTTGCATGCAAATCATTTTCATGAGCTTGCAGATTCTCCTTTTATTGCCAGTGCAGATATTAAAACAATTTCTTTTACTGCCGCAAAACTTCCGGTTCATATTCACATCCAGGGCGAATGCATTCCTGATAAAGAAAAACTGATTCATGATTTTAGATTGTTTGCTGAACGGCAGTTGGAATTTTTTGGAGGTGCGCCTATAGATGAATATCATTTTCTGTTTCAGGTACTCGACCATAAATTTTATCACGGAGTAGAACACCTGAACTCTACGGTAATTGCCATTGGACCCGGCTATCATTTTATGCATGGTAAAACGTATGAAGATGTTTTGGGTGTAAGTTGCCACGAAATGTTTCACTTATGGAATATTAAAACAATTCGTCCCGCAGAAATGCTGCCTTACAATTACACAAAAGAAAATTATGCGCGCACTGGTTATGTGTACGAGGGTTTTACCACGTATTACGGAGATCTTTTGTTGCTGCAATGCAAAATTTTTTCGCAGGCACAGTATTTTGCCACGTTAGAAGAGCGCCTGAATAAGCATTTTCATAACTGGGGAAGATTTAATTTAAGCCTTGCAGAAAGCAGCTGGGATAACTGGCTGGATGGTTATGTGCCCGGAGCGCCCTATAGAAAAGTTTCTATTTACGACGAAGGAAATCTGGTGGCTTTTATGCTGGACGTTTTAATAATGAAAAACACTTCCAACAAAAAATCGCTTGAAAATGTTTTAAAAAATCTATA
The DNA here is from genome assembly GCA_014379485.1 of Bacteroidia bacterium. Taxonomy (GTDB): domain Bacteria; phylum Bacteroidota; class Bacteroidia; order B-17B0; family Aurantibacillaceae; genus AM-1111. Next base: position 1,100 of record JACMLS010000421.1, read on the forward strand.
TGCAGATGTAGGCCGTAGCGGAGTTGGTTATACTGAAGAAGATATTATAAGAACTGTAAACCATGTTGCCGGAAAAGATCTGACAGAAATTTTTACAAAATACGTTTACGGATTAGAAGGTTATGAAATTGAACTGCAACATTGTTTCAATTACCTGGGGCTTGAGATGGAAAAACATTATTCTGCCCATTATTACGAAACACATTTAGGCTTTAAGGTAACCGATGTTGCCCATACCAAAAAAATAAGCCTTATTGCTCCGGGTTCGCCTGCATGGAAAGCGGGCCTTGCTTTAAACGATGAAATAATAGGAATTAACAATAAACACATCAAAAACGATTTAAACGAATGGTTACTGTATTTTACTGAAAAAGGCGAAAAACTTTCGGTTAATGTTGTGAGGGGAATAGAAATGATGGAAATAAACATAGAGGTTTTAAACGAAAAAAGGTTTTTTCCACATTATAAGATAGTAAAGGAACTACGTGAAAACACTGAGAAGGCCAGTAATTACGCGGTCTGGAGCAAATGTTAAAAGCTATAAAACGGATAAAATACCAGATTAGACTTGTTAAAAAAAAATAAAAAATACCTTGTAGGAAACAAATAAAAGTTGTTTTTTTGGGTATTATTAAACAAACAAACTAAAACCAAAAAAAAAAATCATTATGGAACAAACAACCGAAGGAGCAGAAGCTCCAAAAAAAAGACCAGCATTTGTAACAGTACTTTGTATTTTATCTTTTGTATCAGCAGGCTTCGCCATTTTTGGCTATGTAACTGTTATGCTTTTGATTGGAGCAGGTGCAGCATTATCAAGTAAAATGTCAGATAAAATGTCTGACATGGGAGGTACAATGACAATGACACAAACTGCAGGTCCAAGTGCAGGAATGACCTGGGCATACGTTATTGTTGGATTTATTTCAACTATAATAGCTCTTATGGGAGTTCTTAAAATGTGGAAACTTAAGAAAAGTGGTTTTTACATGTATGTAGTTGCTGCTGTTATGTCAATTATCATGAGTGTTATTTATTCAGGATTTGGTGGTGCAATGTTCGGACTTGGAACATCAGCATTATTCATTGTTCTTTATGGCTTGAACTTAAAGCATATGAAATAATTTTTTTAATTTTTTTTAGAAAAGCGGAGTTAAGAGCTCCGCTTTTTTTTTTGAACCTTTTTTTGTCCCAAATAAATTTAATCAGGTAAAACAAAAATGTATCTGTTGCGCCTTTTTTATACTGAAGATCTGATAGATTCTATTGGCCTCTATGTCATTGGCCTCATCGTTACGGTTGCGCGCATAGTTTACCTTAAATATCTGACGCATACACTGAAATTAGTTAAGCCGCACAACCGTTTAATAGAGCCCGGAAAACTATGGCTAATGCTTATACCTTTTTTTAATCTTTTTTACAGATTTGTTGTTGCCTTAAAAGTAAGCCGTTCTATTCAAAACGAATTTGAAGAAAGAAATTTACCTACACCAAAAGATAATTTTTCGCAACTGCTGGGCCTTGTTTATTGCTGCCTTCTCTCTACAATGCCCCTTTACATATTGTTTACAGGTTTTCCCGGTATAGCCTTAGGAGTTGCCTGCTGGGTGGTTTACTGGGTAAAAATATCAAGATACAAAACCACTTTAGAAAACGCATAAATTTTGTCTCTTACCAGAGAATTACGGTTAAAAGAGAGCCTTTTTTCTAATACCAAACAAAAAGACCTAAGACGAAAAGATATAGGACCTAAGACTTGGTTTGTTAGGTTTTTTGGAAGAAATACCTCGCGCACCTCCCGATAGCAATCGGGACTTATATCTATGTGTCTTATATCTTCTATCAGCCGTTTTATTCCTTAGCGACGTTCAGGCGATTTGTGAAGCCAAACCGGTTTGCCCCTTTCCATAATAATTTTATCTTTGTAATACAACTCCACTCAATACTATTACAATGAAAAAAATCTACCTGCTTTTTTTTCTTTTTATTTTTCAGAAAGCATTTTGCCAGGGTCTTGGCAAATTCGTAACAGACAACCAGGGCTCTACTCCCTGGAATGTGTATACCGATAAAATAAAGTATTGTGCTGATGGCGGAGCATTTTATGTGCACGTAATCACCAACCAAACTATAACACAAACCACTTTTACATTGGTTAAAACAGATAGCCTGTTTAATATTCAATGGGCAAAAGAAATTACCAACCTTACAGCAACAGCAAAAATCGCAGACCTTGGCGAAATACCTGCCGGAGGTTTTTATGTTTATGCGGTTGATAATAATAACGGCACTGCAAGTACAGAAACAGAAACG
>JACMLS010000422.1 GCA_014379485.1 Bacteroidia bacterium
ACCACAATCAATTATTAATGGATGTGATGGAGAAGGTTGCAATACGCCACAATCTGCGCGCACTCTTACATGAAAAACCATATGCAGGTGTAAACGGAAGTGGTAAACACAACAACTGGAGCATGGCAACCAATACCGGAAAAAATTTATTAAGTCCCGGTAAAACGCCCAAAACAAATTTAATGTTCCTTACTTTTTTCATTAATACAATTAAAGCGGTTTACGAGCATGGCGATTTAATGCGTGCTTCTATTGCCAGCGCAAACAACGATCATCGTCTTGGAGCCAACGAAGCGCCGCCCGCAATTATGTCTGTATTCTTAGGAGATCAGCTAAGTAAAATTTTAGATGAGATAGAAAAAAACGTACACAGCGGAAAACTCTCTCCCGAAGAAAAAACAAATATAAAATTAGGCATTGGTAAAATTCCTGATATTTTAATGGACAATACAGACAGAAACAGAACTTCGCCTTTTGCTTTTACAGGAAATAAATTTGAATTCCGCGCAGTGGGTTCTTCTGCAAATTGCTCAGGCCCAATGACTGTGTTGAATGCGATTGTAACTGAACAATTAATTGCATTTAAGAAAGATGTGGATGCTTTAATTTCAAAAGATGTAGAAAAAGACGAAGCCATTCTTCAGATCCTGAAAAAATACATTGTAGAATCTAAAAGAATTCGTTTTGAAGGAAATGGTTATAGTGATGAGTGGAAAAAAGAAGCAAAGAGAATTGGTTTAAATAATATTCCAACCACACCACCGGCGCTGGAAGTTTTAATAAGCAAAAAAACTTTGCATTTGTTTGAGAGTTTAAATATTCTTAACCACCGTGAGCAGGAAGCGCGTTATGATATTGCTTTGGAAACTTACACAAAAAAAATTCAGATCGAATCGCGCATCATGGCAGACATTGCGCTCAATCAATTAATTCCTGCAGCAATTAATTATCAGAAAACTTTAGTAGACAATGTTTCAGGCATGAAATCTATTCTGAGCGGAAAAGATTTCGAAAAAGCTGCAGACATGCAATTGCAAATGATCAAAGAAATTTCTGAGAGAATCACTGCAATTAAAAACGATGCTGATGCCATGACGGAAGAGCGTAGAAAAGCAAACAATTTAGATACACCAAAAAAGCAGGCCAATGCTTATTGCGAAAACGTAAAACCATTCTTTGAAAAGATTCGCTACGAAGCAGATAAGCTGGAATCTTTGGTAGATGATGAAGCCTGGCCGCTGCCTAAATACAGGGAAATGTTGTTTTTGAAATAATCTCTCTTTTTAATCATAATAATAGAAGCAACAGAACAAAAAAACGCCTGCATGTATTTGCGGGCGTTTTTTTTTATAACCCAGTTTTACCAGTTGAATTAATAAAATGCTCCAAAGATGCGAAGTAATTTTTTATTAAGACAATGAAAAAAATGTCGCGTAGCGGTGCCTACGGAACATTTTTTTGAAGCAGGATTTATAAAAAAGGACAAGCAGATTGCGTTATTTTATATTTCCAACTGGTATTATGTGCAAAATACGACAATTAACGTACTACAAATGCGACTTTCTTGGCAGAGATTATTTATTTCCGTAAAGTAAATTTGAATAAGAATTCTTTTTATTAAAAATTAAAATCTGCCCTATGAAAATCAACTCTTTTTTTTTAACGATCCTGCTTCCGGTGTTTATACTTGCAACATTAAACACGAGCGCACAGGCACCCGGCTGGCAATGGGCAAAAAAAATCGGAGGGTCTGTAACCGAAATTGGCCATGGTGTTGCAACTGACCCGAGCGGAAATGTAATTGTAACTGGTTGTTTCACCAGCCCCTCACTTACTGTTGGAACAACAACTTTAACCAATTCCGGTGTGAACACAGAAGAGTTGTTTGTGATAAAATACGACGCGAACGGAAATGTGCTGTGGGCAAAATCTGCAGGCGGAAGCGCTATTGAAGATGCAAGGAGCGTTGCAACCGATTTGAATGGAAATATTTATGTTACCGGAATTTTTGGCAGCGCCAGTATTACTTTTGGATCTGTTACGCTGAACAATACAAACGCCACCTCGTACGATATGTTTCTTGTAAAATACGATGCAGCCGGTAATGTACTTTGGGCCAAGCAGGCTGGTGGAAACTCGTATGACCTTGGTTATTTTGTTTGTACAGATGTTTCAGGAAATGCAATTGTGGCCGGCTATTTTTCCAGCTCTTCAATGACAATCGGAACAAATACTTTAACCTGCCCCTCGCCCTCAGAAAATATGTTTGTTGCAAAGTATGATGCCAACGGCAATGTGCTTTGGGCAAAGGCTGCTGGTGGAGCATTTGATGAATATGCGCACAGTGTTTCATGCGACCCGAATGGAAATATTTTTGTGACCGGTTTTTTTGCAAGTGCAACAATAACATTTGGTACCACAACACTTACAAATGCCTCCACTGGTTCATACGATATTTTTATTGTAAAGTATGATCCGAATGGAAATGAAGTGTGGGCCCAGAGTGCCGGCGGAACTTCTGTTGATGGAGCAGAAAGCGTTTCTGCAGATGCTAACGGTAATGTTTTTATAACCGGTTATTTTGCGAGTCCGGGCATTGTATTTGGCGCCACAACTTTAACTAACTCGGGGGCTTCAGGCGATTTGTTTATAGTGAAGTATGATTCTAACGGAACTGTATTATGGGCAAAATCTGTAGGGGGCTCATCAGCAGACGTACTTGGTATGTGCGTTACTTCTGACGCAGGTGGCAATGCATTAGTAACCGGAACTTTTAAAAGTCCCACTGTTACATTCGGCACATACACATTAACCAACAGCACAGTATGGTTCGTAAATGCATTTGTAGCTAAATACGATGGAGCCGGAAATAATGTGTGGGCCAAAAGTATAAATGGTAATTATGAGGTGAACGCTTATGGAATTTGCACCTCGCCATCGGGCAAAATACTGGTAACAGGTTATTACCAGATCTCGCCACTCGTTATTGGTTCTACTACTTTAAGTAATTCGGGGTCTAATGATATGTACGTAGCCATGCTCGATGCAACAACAAGTGGTATAGAAGATGAAATTGCTCTTGATGGTTTTAGTATTTATCCAAATCCTTCTCCGGGAATAATAAATATTAATGCGGCTACAATGAGAGAAGAACCGCTTACTGTTCAACTAACAAATACGCTGGGGCAAATTGTTTTAAGCACAACAGTGAGTGGTAAGCAATCAGTATTAAATATTGAGCATTTGCCGGACGGGGTTTACTTTGTTACGCTGAAAAATGGTAAATTGATAAAGACAGTAAAAATTCAGAAAGAGTAATTGTAAGAAAAAAAATCAGAGGGTTATCTTTCTTTAAGAGAATTTAGTTTTCGTGAAATATATTTTTCTGAGGTAATAAGAGCTCTCTGAATTCTTCGCGCATAATAAATACTATCCATCACTTC
>JACMLS010000423.1 GCA_014379485.1 Bacteroidia bacterium
ATCAGTAAACAAATAAAAAATAGTATTTGTTTTGTGTTCATATTCTGCCAGCACCCATTTGCCGTTTATTTCCATTCTAAAATTTCCTAAACCACTCAGGTTGTCTGAAACGTTAAAGAAAATTCCTTTGGCGGCGCTTAAGTTGTTGCCTGCTTTTTTCGAAACTCCGGTTCTGTTTAGTTTTGGCGCAACAGTGTCTATTCCCACAGCAATCAATCCTAAATTTTTCAGCGTTCCCGTAACTTTTCCGTCTTTAAATTCTCCTCCACAATAGGTCATTTCAGTCATATCATCTTCAAAATGCAAGAGACAGAGTTTATCTTCTTTTCCTTTAGGAAAGGCGGTTGGCGCAATCTGCACATCAAAACCTTTTAGAACATTTACATTAGAAGAATGAATTTTGTAAACAGGACCCAGGCAATTTGCTGAACTTGTTTTAAAAATCTTACAGTCAAAATTCACATCGCAGAACAGCGTTTTTTCCGGTATCGTTACATCCATTCCCTTTAAATGAAATTCGTTTTTTTTGAGGCAATTGAAATTGTAAGTTTTGTCTTCGTACCCGTTTTCTTCGCGTGTTTTAAAATTAAAAGACAAGGCGCTTTTATTTCCCTTTATGTCTGCGAATGTGACTAATGCAATATGAATTTCCCCAGGGCTGAAATCACTAATATCAATTAAGCCGTTATTTGCAATTTGAGTGTAAATAGCCAACTCGTTTGTTCCGGTTCTGAAACATTTCTGGAATTTCTCTTTTTTTACATTCTGGTGCTGATCTGCATACCAGTTTACATACCGGGCATGATCAAACGGAATGTTATTCATTTTATGATGGTAAATGAGCCGGGTATCAACATAAATTTTAATTTCATAAACCTGGTTATTGCCACCGCTTGCAGATTCTTTATCGAAACAGGAAAAAGCAAGTCCCGCTCTTGGCGGAAAAATAACCGTCTCCTTAAGTTCCATATCTTTTTTCTTATTCAATCCCGAAAGGTCAATTGTTTTAGCAAGATACGGCTCACCGCTTGCATGAATTCTGTAAACCGCCATTTTATAACAGACTGGCGCCACATCGTCTTTATGTTCTAAATACAATTGCGGGTTCAAAGGCACTTCCGTTTTTTCATCGCGGATCTCAAAATGCAAATGTGGCCCTGTGGTATTACCGGTGTTGCCGGTGTAACCAATCACTTCGCCTTTTTTTACGGGCAAGTCTTCTGGCTTCGGAAAAATTTCTATTTCAAAAGTCTCTTTCTTTTTCTGTTCTGCATAAGTAAAATCCTGAATTTTTTTTGCGAAATGATGTTCGTGTCCATAAACACTTACATACCCATTCTTATGCGTAATGTATAAAACCTTGCCGTAACCATTGGTGCCGATCTTTATTCTTGAAACATACCCGTCATCAATTACATGTATGGGAAGATTTTTTACAGGATCGGTTCTGAAATCAATACCACTATGAAAATGGTTGGGCCGTATCTCTCCGTAATTGCCCGAAAAACGATAATTCCCTTCTAAAGGATAACCAAAAGATCCGATAGCTATCGGATTCGGAATTTTTTCCTGCGCGTTTACACTTGTAAATAACAGGCCCGCAACAATAATCTTTTTCAACATAATCTGAAATATTAATCTGTGAAATTTGTGCAATCTGTGGCAAAGGCGATGAGATCTTTTTTCAACATCTCAACTTTTACTTGTTAATAACAAATTTAGGCAGGGTAGGGCTTCGCTTTGAGATTAATATAATTTTATTCCACCAAATTAATGTTAATTAAACCTCATACCATTTTAAATATGGATATTGAATTAATAAAACAAGGCCTTAAGGAAATTCTTAACGAAGATATTTCCAATCGCACTTCTATTGCTGACTTGCGCAGAAATGTGTTTGTTCATTCTTCTAAAGCAGAAGAAAAAGAAACACAGATATCTGTAAAAGAATCGCGCATAAGCGAATTAAGTTCTGATGTTAGTTACCTTAAAAATCAATTATCACTTAAAGACAAAGCACTCGAAGAAAAAGCTGGTTCTTTTAATGCGGAGCGGAGTTCTCTTTTAGAAACCATCTCTCAGAAAGAAACTGAAATAACTGCACTTAAAGGAGGTCTTGATAAACTAAACGAAGAAATAAAAAGTTTTGCCGGTAAAAGTGCTGAGGTAAATAAACTCTCATTAGAAAATAACCATTACGCAGAAAAGATCCGCGAAATGGTTGCACATATTGAGAAACAGCAGGCAGAAGAAGAGAGATTGAAAAAAGAAGCGAACTCTTATAAAAGCAAAGCTGAGTGGGGCGATAAATTTAAGAAAGAACTGGAAGAATTAAAGGCAAAAGGATCTGCAGAAGTAATTGCACTTAAAAAACAAATTGAAGAAATAACTGCAAACAGCTCAACAGAGATCAGTTCTCTGTTAAAGAAAATTGAACAGACGAACCTTCAGCACGAAGAAACAGTTGCCGTGTTAAAAGATGAAATTGTTTCGTTAGAATCCTTAGGTGCGCAACACGAAGAGACTATTGGAGTATTAAAAGACG
>JACMLS010000043.1 GCA_014379485.1 Bacteroidia bacterium
CTTAATGAAACCTATTACTGCGTAAGATTTGATGCTGAAACGCATGATACTGTAAAGTTTTCTGTAATGGTTCCGGATACTATAAAAGACAAATCAGGTAAGGTTACCAAAATCGGACAGAAGCCACATGAATTTACTTTTTTCAATACTTTTCCGCCTACAGCTTCAAGATCCACACATCAGTTTGTTCAGTCAATTCTTCAGGGAACCAGGATTGCATTTCCATCAATTGTGTTTTTAAGTAAAAAAGTAACCAAGTTAGATGTTATACAAGGTTTTTATCCACCAGAGCAGTTTGAACCGGTAATGAAGTATTTTGGCTCAGGTAGTTGGGAAACAACTAAGTATGAAGACTATCAGAAATCCTTTAAATCGGAATTATCTGTCCAACCAACGAAAAAGCAGTAACCAAAGCCCTTTTTTGGCGTATTAACTTATACCTTTACGTCCTGTATATGAACCTTAAGAAAAAAATTGTTGCCCTTTTACAGCTCTCAAATTACACCTATAAAGATCTGGCGCAGCATTTAAACCTTTCAGAAGCTGAATTGGATCACGCCTTCGAAACCAAAACGGTTGAGATCCGCACCCTCGAACTTATTTCAAAAGAACTCAGAATTCCTCTTTATAGTTTTTTCCGCGATCCGGAGTTTATTGCTGCTTATGGAGATAAAGAACCATATTACAACGTAAACATCTGGAGCGATCAGGAAGTAAAACTGAAAACGGACATAAAAGAACTGAAAGCTCAGCTCGCAGCTTTAAAATCTGAACTGAAAAAACGCGAAACACTTATTGAAGCGTTAGAGACACAGATGAAACCGATTAATAAATAAACGTAATTGGGTAATTCATTGTAATTAGATAGTTAGTTGAGAATTTGCAATCAATTTCAATTTATTACCACCAATTACTCAATCCCGTTTTTCTTTTTAAAATCAACAATCAAACCTTACTTTTCAACATCTTCCTGTCTCCCTTGCATTTATGGCTAATTTTGCGCCTTAAATTATTTTATGGCAGATATTACCCTACTCGAAAAAATTTGTACGCAGGTTCGCCGCGATATTGTAAGAATGGTACATGCAGTTAATTCGGGTCATCCTGGTGGTTCACTGGGTTGTACAGAGTTTTTGACTGCCTTGTATTTTGAGGTGATGAAACACGACCCAAAAAAATGGAAGGATCCGGAAGAAGGCATGAATGGAGTAGGGGAGGATCTGTTTTTTCTTTCTAACGGACATATTTCTCCCGTTTTCTATTCTGTACTGGCAAGAGCCGGATATTTTGATGTAAAAGAACTTGCAACTTTTAGAAAACTCAACTCCCGCCTGCAAGGGCACCCAACCACACACGATCATTTGCCGGGGGTAAGAATTGCAAGCGGATCGTTAGGACAGGGAATGAGTGTTGCCATTGGAGCAGCTCTTGCAAAAAAAATGAACAATGACCGTTCTGTTGTCTTTTCGCTTCATGGCGATGGAGAATTGCAGGAAGGACAAATTTGGGAAGCCGCCATGTTTGCTGCCGGAAATAAAGTAGATAATATAATTGCAACCATAGATTACAACGGAAGGCAGATAGACGGAGATGTTGATGAGGTGTTACCGCTTGGCGATTTGGAAGCAAAATTTCAGGCTTTTGGCTGGGAAGTGTTGCAGATTAAAAACGGCAATGATATGATTGATGTTGTAGACGGATTAAGAACTGCCAAAACGTATCTTGGAAAGGGAAAACCCGTTATAATTATAATGAAAACAGAAATGGGACAGGGAATAGACTTTATGGTAGGTTCTCACAAATGGCATGGTGTTGCGCCTAATAACGATCAATTGGCACAGGCTTTGGATCAGTTATTGGAAACGGAAGGGGATTATTGAGTTTAGAAAGTTAAAAGGTTGGAAGTTTAGAAAGTTCTGGCGCGAAGGAAAATTTTCTAAAGTGTTCTTATGTTTCTCATGTGTTTAAAAAGTAATCTCAGTTTTCTCTATTGTGTTCTATGTTTCTATGTGTTTTAAAAGTTTAGAAAGTTTCAATTGAAAAATTTCAAAAAAGCAGTTTTAATTATTTTTCTTTTTGCTTTTGCGAATAATATTGCCGCGCAGCCCGGTTTTGAAAAAACAGCAACAAACTTTGGTACTGATGCAAACGGCAAAACAACACGCATTCTTTTTATTTTCGACTGCTCTTTCAGTATGTACGGAATCTGGAGCAATAACGAAACGCGTATGGAAATTGCCAAACGCATTCTCTCTTCGTTTATGGACAGTTTAAAACCTGTACCAAATCTTGAAATTGCTTTTCGTTGTTACGGACATCAGACATCTTACATGCAACACGATTGCAAAGACACAAAACTCGAAGTTCCGTTCGGAAAACCATCAGAAAACGCTGAGCTCATAAAATCGAAAATAAAAGCGTTGAAACCTACTGGTACAACGCCCATTGCTTATACGCTAGAGCAATGCGCGCCCGATTTTACAGAATGCACCAATTGCAAAAACGTAATTATTCTGATAACGGATGGAATTGAAGAGTGCGACGGAGATCCTTGTGCCATTTCAATTGCATTGCAAAAGAAAAAAGTTTTTCTACGACCTTTCATTATCGGCATAAGCGATATCGGAAAATTTATTTCTGCTTTTTCATGCATGGGAAAATTTTATAACGTAGATAATCCTGTAAATTTTAACGGTGTACTAAAAAAAATTATGACCGAGGCTATGACTCAAACAACAGTTCAGGTCAACCTAAACGACATTGAAAAAAAACCAACAGAGACAGATGTTGACATGACTTTTTACGAGCAGTCTACAGGAAAGATCATTTATAATATGATCCACACAATAAATGAACGCGGAAATCCTGACACTATCATTATCAATCCTGATCTTACTTACAAAATTTTAGTTCACACTATTCCTCCAATAGAAAAACAGAATTTGGTGATAAAAAAAGGAATTCACAACACCATTCCGATTGATGCACCGCAGGGTTTTTTGACATTGAAAGTTGAGGGCTCTTATAACGACAAACCTGTGCAGGCAATTGTGCGTAAGGCTGGTGAAATGAAAACGCTGAACCTGCAGGAATTTGAAAAAACAGAAAAATATCTTGTGGGCAAATACGATCTGGAAGTGCTTACGCTGCCCCGCACAAAAATTGCGAATGTTGAAATAAAACAAAGTTCAACACAAACAATAAAAATTCCGGGCTCAGGTTTGGTAGATATGCAAAGACCTGCACTTGGTTCAGGCAGCATTTACCTTGAGGAAGGTGGAAAAATTACCTGGATCTTTAATTTACGGGATGATATTTTAAACGAAGTGTTTTTTCTTCAGCCCGGAAATTACAGAATAGAGTTCAGAAGAAAAGATCAGAAGGATTCAGAAAAATCGATCGAAAAAAAATTCAGCGTAAAATCAGGAAGCAATCAAACAATAAAAATTCAATAATATGGTACTTGAAAAATTTGCAGTAAAAGAAAAAAAAG
>JACMLS010000424.1 GCA_014379485.1 Bacteroidia bacterium
ACAGCAATTTCTTTGTTAGAACCGTTGTAATGAATACTGGTGTCGCGTGAGTTCGCGAAGATCCTGTAATGCCCTTTGTTCAGGTATAAAAATTCAAAAGAACCGTCTGCAGAAGTTTTTACGTCATTTCCTACTGCTTTGTTATCGCCGTAGCAGATGAAAACATTTTCACCGGCTACGTAATATTCAGAGAGTTTAACCGTAGCGTATTTGTCAAAATCTTTTGCGTAAAGTTTTCCTGTAACAGATGCTTTTCCGCCGGGTCCTGCCGGTTTTTCGCATGAAAAAGTCATTCCTAACAGTATGGAGACTGTCATTGCGATTGAAAATATTTTTATTGGTTTCATGGTGGTTTTTTTATTATAAAGTAAAAAATCATCTTTGTGATTTATACTTCACGATTGGTTGTTTTTAAAATTTAATTTTCAGTAATCTGCTTTTATTAATTTCTGATGGTAAACATGATTGTTTACACTCAATCTTATAATGTATATTCCTGCAGCCAGTTGGGCAGTAGAAATTTCTTCTGTATAAGCACCCGCTGTTTTATTTCCGTTGAAATGAAGAAGTACCTGGTCTCCTAATAAATTCAGAAGCTCTGTTTTCACATTTGCGTTCTCATAAATTTTATACGAAATATTCAGGTTGCTGTTGAATGGATTGGGGTAGGCGCGAAGTAAATTTCCTGACAACTCGTTTTCCTGTATTCCTACAATGCAGGTTCCCGGAATATTTGCGTCAAGCCATGCTGCGCGACTGGTGATCCAGTTTTTGAGATCAGTAATTTCTCCTGAATAAGTAGCGCCGTTTTGATTTTGCGGATTTGGAAAAATATTTGCTCCCAATACTGGCCACTGAATAAAATTTCGTTGCATCGCTTCGTTTAATGTGTTTACAGTCGAATCAATATATCCGAAAGTATAATTGTCGTTTAAAAGATTCTGTCTTAAAGAATTCCAACGGCAATTCAGTTTGTTTACAAAATTGCTGTCCTGCATAAAACGCGCCCACCAGGTTGGACTTGGGTAAGTGGTATCAGGCAACTGGTATCCCCATCCTGTAGGATCAAACGAATTTCCATAATTACAATTGTGCCATGCAATATCATAATCCCAAACCGGTCCAATGTGTATTTTTCCGCCTTGGGTACTTTTTTCTTTAAACAGGTAAGTACTCAGCCTGTAAGCATCTACATTTTTACTTAATTCGTTTATAATGAAAAAATCAACAAATGAATTTACATCAATAAATTTCTGGTACCCGGTTACCGGATCGGCGAAATTAGGTGCATTCATTACCGTTTCAAAACTGTCGAGAACGCTTTTAATATAAATTTTCTGTGTAGTAGTAATTGCAGTGTCTTTCGGATAAACGTACTGGTAATAAAAATGCGTAGGTGCGCCTGAATTTCCGGGAAGCAAAGAAAACCATCCGGCTTCATCCGTTCTGTCAATTTTTATTATGTAACCACCTGTTACATCAGGAAAGGAATTGTCTAAAGGTGTAAGTTTTGAAATGTCAATTCGGTTTGCGCCGCGTTTTGGTTTTTCTGCCACTAAGTAAATTCCCCTGTATTCATTATTAATTATTACTTCCGCATTTTTTACACGCGGGGCATAATGGCCCATTTGTCTGAAAAGATCATAACTGAGAGAAACACGCACAAGGCTTTTATCCTGATAAGGTGCAATAAGATCCCAGTCACTTTCTGCCGGCATTCCAAGTATTGGAAAATTTATTTCTGCTCCTGCAAGATTTCTTGTTTCAACGTGGTACGATTTTTTTTCCCAGATCTTTGAACTGCTGCCGCGGATATTGATCGCAATTTTGTTATTGTAATTATTAAACGGATCTGTTATATAATTCCTTGCTGCTCCGTTGCTGATAATTCCCATATCAGCAGTTATTTCATTGTCAGTTAATGTTTGTCCGCTTGTATTAATGATAACGAGCGGTAGGTTAGAAGAAGTTAGCAGTACCGGATGTGGGGGAGAATTTCCGAATGTAATGCTCCAACTGATCACCGTTCCTGAATCAAGCGACGGAAGAAAATCTTTTACCATAAGTTTCCACGTTCCGTTTCCGGTTTGTGCTGTATTAAAACGTCCGATGTATCCGATTGGTTTATAAACGCCTGAATAGGGGGCGCTGCCTAATGTTACAGATGTTGCTGCCTGGCTATCAAAACAAGTGTTGGTATAGTTTGTTCCGCTGCTGCTGAAACCTGCACTGAGTTCTACAATGGTTCCTGATGGAGATTGTAATGAAACGTATAATTCAGTAAGTGAAGTGTGAGCAATTGTAATGCAAACCTGTTCTATTCCATGCACACTGTCAATTTGTGCCGGGCTTAAACCTGAAACGGGAAGATTAAAATAAGTTTCAACTCCGTTATTCTGAATGGCTCCACCGCCACCTGTAAACAATTGCGCCTTACAATGGAGAGAAAAGAAGAACAGCAGGATAAAAACGGCAGAATTTTTTTTTGCCCCCTTTGAAAGGATAGAAGAATAATTGAGTGTAGCAGAAACAGCGAATAGATTTTTTTTCATGTGGATAGATCAGATAAGGAGAATTTGAGATTAAATCTTTTTTGTTTGATGGGTAAATTTGAATTTATAAACGTTTCATTTCCATTTTAGCATCAATGTTCACTGTGGCATGCGGAACACTTTTTAGTCTTTCTCTCGCAATCAGTTCTCCTGAGATCATACAAATGCCATACGTTTTATTTTCTATGCGTACCAATGCATTTTTAAGATGCTGAATAAATTTGGCTTGTCTCGAAGCAAGTTCTGCTGTTTCTTCTCTGCTTGATACATCTGCAGCGTCTTCCATTAATTTAAAAGTAGGCGATGTGTCATTGGTACCATGATCATCTTTCAGTGTAAGAAAATTTCTGAGCTGCTCATAGCTTGCATTGGCATCGCTGATTTTACGAAGTATTATTTCTTTGAATACCTGCAGATCTTCGTCAGTAAAGCGCTCAGGCTTTGTTGTTTTCTCAGTACTGATCTTTTTTGATTCAGTACTTTCTTCTTTTTCCTGCTGATTGCTGTTTAATACAGGTTCTTGCGTTTTAGTTTCCATCTGCTATTTCTTTTTTATTTTTTTACTTTTTTCTCCGTTTTGAAAACAGAGTTAAAATACGTGAAATCACTTTCTTTTTTTCAAATATAAAAACACTCACAACCAATTATTCCCAATTTTCGTTGAGTTTGTTTTATATATAGCTATTAAGGGTGAATTTATCGGTACCTTTATGATAACAAAAATTGATAGCTGAGAAAGAAAAAAAAATAGCCGGGAACAGAAAAACAAATGCCACCGGAATCAGCACACCAACAGAAGCAATATTTAGTCGTTAAAAGGGAGATAAGAATAGCCGGAGCAAAATCGAAATTTCATTTAAAGTTTAAATTAAACCTTCACCTAAAAACAACGAAAC
>JACMLS010000425.1 GCA_014379485.1 Bacteroidia bacterium
ACGAAAGAAGATTTAAGAAAAAAGACGGAACAATTATAGAAGTTGAGATAAATGTAAAAATACTGGAAGTGGAAAGATTTGTAATATTTGCACGTGATATTACAGAAAGAAAGCAGGCAGACAAGGCTTTAAAGGCTGCTTATGAAGAAAAAAACACAATATTAGAAAGAGTTGATGATGGCTTTTTTGCAGTAGATAATAATTCGGTAGTAACCTATTGGAACAAAAAGGCTGAAATGGTGCTAACCACAAAAGCAGAAGATGTAATTGGTAAAAACTTACATGAAGTGTTTGCCTCTCCCCTTTCTATAGTATTTTACAATCATTACCAAAAAGCCATCCGCGAAAACACTACCATACATTTTGAAGAATTTTCAAACAGAACCAATAAATGGCTTGCTGTAAGTGCTTATGCCTCCTCTAAAGGTTTATCTGTTTTTTTTAAAGATGTAACAGATCGTAAAAATGCCGAAGACAAAATAAAAAAAAGTGAAAAGCAATTCCGCCAGATCGTTGAAACTGCACAGGAAGGCATCTGGATGATTGATGAAAATAATAAAACCATTTTTGTTAATAAAAAAATGTGTGAAATACTGGAATACACAGAGGAAGAAATGATTGGCCGTACCAATTTTTCTTTTAAAGATGAGGAAGAACAGAAACTTGCTTTGCAACAGACGGAAAGAAGAAAAAAGGGTTTAAAAGAAACACATGAAGCAAAATTTATTACTAAGAGTGGGAAGCATATTGTTACCCTGGTATCAACTAATCCCATTTATGGCGAAGATGGATCTTACACAGGAGCCATTGCAATGTTTACTGATATTACTGAAAGAAAACAGGCGGAACTGAGTTTAAGGGAGAGCAATGAACGCTATAACCTGATAAGCAAAGCCACCAATGATATGGTGTGGGACTGGAACCTGGTAGCAGGAAATGTTTATAGAAATAAAGAGGGCTGGAAAAAAATATTCGGCAACGGAAAAAAGGAATCAGAAGTTGGTTCAATAAATGACTGGAACAGCCGGATACATCCTGAAGATATTGAAAAAGTAAAACTTGTTAATGAGGAAATACAAAATTCAATAAAAGATTTTTTTGAGGTTGAATGCCGCATGATGAGAGATGATGGTACGTATGTTTACATTCATGACAGGGGGCATATTATCCGTAATGAACAGGGTAAGCCAGTGAGACTGATTGGCGCTACCCAGAATGTTACACGACGGAAAGAAGCAGAACTACAGGTTGCTAAAAGCGAACTCAGGTTCAGATCGCTTATACAAAATGGGTCAGATCTTACCAGCATACTCAATGAAAGAGGTTATTACACATACTGTAGCCCCGCTGTTAAAAAATTACTGGGATATGAACCTGAATTTATGATAGGGAAAAATGCCTTTTCTTTTATTCATCCCGATGATATACTTCACATAAAAAATCATTTGGCAAAAAATAAAACCGAAAATTACATTAAAGTGATACCATTCCGTTTTAAAAATGCAAAGGGAGAATGGAGATGGCTGGAAAGTAAGGTTACGGACTTAAGCAACAGCCCCGAAGTGCAGGGCTATGTTTTCAACTCAAGAGATGTAACAGAAAGAAAAATAGCAGAAGAAGAAATTAACAAGCTATCCATTATTGCCCGGGAAACGGTTAATGCTGTTATTATTACAAATCCGGAAGGAGAAATTGTGTGGGTAAATGAAGCCTTTACCAATATCACCGAATTTGAATTTGATGAAGTGACGGGCAAAAAGCCGGGAGACTTTTTACAGGGCGAAGAAACTAACCTGGCTGTTGTAAGATTTATACGAAATGAATTAAAAAAAGTAAAAGCGTTTGAGTGCGATATAATTAATTATTCAAAATCAGGCAAAAAATACTGGATGCGTATTCAGAGCCAGCCCCAATTTGATGAAACCGGAAAACTAAAATATTTTTTTGCAATTGAAACAGATATTACAAAAGAAAAAGAAGCAGAGGGAATTTTGAAGGCATCGGAAGAAAGAT
>JACMLS010000426.1 GCA_014379485.1 Bacteroidia bacterium
CAAACATATTAAAGATCAGGTGCAACTCATCTGCATGAATAAATGCGTGCGATAAAAAACGATAGCCTTCCCTGTAATGCTTTATCTGGTAAGGCATAAACGAATATTTATTCAAACGATCTTCGCGGTTAAAAGCCCAGAAAGAAAAAACAGCCGTAAAGACAATGATTCCTATAGTGAGAACGGGATAATAACTAACCTGATATATTTGAAGTAATGCTGTGTTCATTTATTTTTTATGTGCCAATGATTCGCTGACTGCTTCTGCAGCCATTTCTTCTGCTACTTTTTTTCCTAAGATAGCTTTAATAATATAATGCACCCCATAAATTAAAGGGGTAAGGCAAACAGCAATAACAATTTTTGTGAAGTAACCTGTAATTCCAAAAATGAGAATTTGCTTTATGGAATAAGTGCCAGGAAGATAAAATCCTATAAACAACACAACATATGAATCTACCAGTTGGGAAATAACGGTTGAGCCCGTGCTCCGGAGCCACATAAAACGATCGCCTGTAATTTTACGCATAAACCAGAATGCTTTTACGTCTACAATTTGCCCCACCATGAAAGCCGTTATACTTCCAATCATTATTGGAAGCGAACCCCCGAAAATTTTTGTGAATTCCATATCACTCGCGTAAGAGGGCTTAAACTCTACACCAAACACATACGAGCCTTCTGACGTTGGTAATTTTACGGCAATGAAAACGATTAAAAAACAAAAAGCGATCATTCCACATGTAATCCATGATAAGCGTTGCAATGCTTTTTTTCCGTAATACTCATTCATTACATCTGTAAGCAAAAAAACAAATGGCCATGGCACAATGCCGGCAATGATCGGATACAAACCAATATCTGCCTGTTTGCAGGAAATCAATTCGGCTACAATGGCGCTGGTTATAAAAACTCCGGCAAGGACAACAAAAATTATTTCTTTTTTCGTTTTGAGCATTAACAGGTCTTTAAAAAATTCTCAATTTCAGAATAAATATATTTCAAATCTTTCATTTTAATGCAATAAGGTGGTAAAATGTAAAAAATATTTCCCAAAGGTCTTAAAATGATTCCTTTTTGAATGAAGAATTCAGAGATTTTTTCGGCTGCGGAATGCAGGTAGCCTGAATTCTCTTTGCTTTTCAACTCAAAAGCAATAATAGTTCCGAGGCAACGCACACTTTTAAGTTGTTTATTTCCTGAAATTTTCTTTCGGAATTTTTCATGCGCTTCAGAAATCTTTGAAATATTTTTCAGCGTTTCTTTTTTCTGCAGCAGATCGAGACTGGCATTGGCGGCACTGCAACTCAAAGGATTTGCCGTGTAAGAATGCCCGTGAAAAAAAGTTTTCGTTTTATCGTCAGTAATGAAAGCCTTATAAATTTTTTCTACGCAGCTTGTTACACCCATTGGCATTATTCCGCCGGTAAGACCTTTGCTCAGGCAAATAATATCTGGTTTGTTTTTCAGATATTCTGACGCGAATAATTTTCCGGTTCTTCCAAAACCTGTCATTACTTCATCGGCAATACAAATCACTCCCGCTTTTTTACACAGCGCTACCATTTCATCAAGCACATCTTTATTGTACATTACCATTCCACCTGCACCTTGTATAACCGGCTCGTAAATAAAAGCCGCGCATTTATTTTTTATTAGTGTTGCTTTTAATTTATTCAATACTTCAGTTCTGTTTTCTTTAAATGGAACGGGAATGTGAACCACATCAAACAACAATGACGAGAACGCATTATTAAAAGCATTTCTCGCTCCAACACTCATTCCCCCAAAAGTATCTCCGTGATACGCATTTTCCAACGCAATTATTTTTGTTCTCTCCCGATAGCTATCGGGATAATTCTTATTATGAAAAAACTGAAGCGCCATTTTTATTGCCACCTCAACTGCAGTTGAACCGTCGTCAGAAAAAAAGATTTTGCTCTGTTGTCCCGGAAGAATGGAAACCAAACGTTCTGCCAGTTTTATTGCCTGCGGATGTGTAAAGCCGCTAAAAATACTGTGAGCATTCTTTTTTAATTGTTGATTAATTTTTTTAATCAGATACGGATGGCTGTGACCATGAAGGTTTACCCACCAGGAAGAAATGCCGTCGATGTATTTTTTTTTATGTTCATCAAAATAATGTGCACCTTTTGCAGAAACAATATTTATGTTTTTGGGTGCGTATTTTAAATGAGTAAAGGGATGCCAGGCGAATTTCAGGTCTTTTGCAGCGGAGTCAGGCATGAAAAAGAAATCAGATATTTTTAAACTGATCTGTGTATTTTGAAATTACTTCTTTAGAAATGTTGGCTTCTTTATTTATTCTGCCAAGCAATTTCACTTTGGTATGTTCAAAGATCAGGTCTTCAGAAAGTTTATGCGGGGGACCGTTAAGAATAATGCCAAGTAATTTTATTCCGCGCGATTTTAATGCTTCTATAGAAAGTAAAGTGTGGTTAATGCTTCCCAAATAATTCTGCACTACAAGAATTACCTCGCAGTCAAATTTTTTCATCAGGTCAACCATAAAAAATTCCTGGTTGAGTGGTACCATAACACCACCGGCCCCTTCAATGATCAGTGTTGAATTATTAGTTTCAGGTAATTCAATTTTTTTGAAATCAATTTCTACACCACTGGTTTCTGCAGCAGCGTGCGGAGACATATACTGCTCTAGCGAATAAGATTCTTTAAAAAAGACCGATTTGGTATTGCCAATGAGCTTTTGAATTTTTTCAGAGTCTGTTCCGTAGTAAGAACCGGTTTGTACAGGCTTCCAATAATCTGCCTGCAGGGCTTCTACCAGAATGGCTGAAGCAACTGTTTTACCTACATCAGTTCCGATTCCTGTAATAAATAGTTTTCTCATTCTGCCTGGCTCTCCCTATGGAGATTTAAAAGGTTAGTAACACCATTTTTTATTCCCGCAAATCTGCCTGTAATTCACTATAATCCCGCCTAAATTAATACAAAAAACAAGTCTTCAAAATTTAAATTTGAGAGATTGCTAAAAACAGGCTGTTAATTTCTTTGGTTGTGTTATAGGAATGGAGACAGATTCTTAAACGCTCATATCCCTGTTTTACGGTAGGACTTTTTACTGCCCGCACATCAAAGCCCGATAAAAAAAGAGTATCAGAAATTTTTTGCACGGCATCATTACCTGGAATTACAATTGCCTGTATAGGGGAATCTGAAGGCAAAAGGCCCTTGAACTTTCTGAATTTTTTTTTGAACTGAGCAATATTTTTAAAAAGTTTTTTTCTTTCCTGTTCTTCTTTGGAGAGGCGGTAAGCTGCTTTAATGGCAAGCAAAGATTCTTGCGGCAATGAGGTTGAAAAAATAAAGGGTCTGCAGTAATTTACAAGATAATCATGCAGCAGTTTAGAACCTGCAATTGCTGCACCGTGAGCACCCATTGCTTTGCCATAAGTGTACATACGGGCAAAACATTTAGATTCAATTGCTGCTTGTTCGCAAAGTCCCCTACCCTCTTTTCCAAAAAGTCCGGTTGCATGAGCCTCGTCAACCACCAGGGCAAAACCATTCTTTTCGCAATAATCTGCCAGTTCATTGAGCGGGGCAAAATCGCCATCCATAGAGTAAACAGATTCAACAACTATAAAAACGCTTCTTTCGCTTGTGTTCTGAAGACTGATTTTATTTTTAAGGTCGTAAAGATCATTATGAGAAAATTTATAAGAATGCGCATTACTCAAACGCATTCCGTCGCGAATACTGGCGTGTACCAGCTCATCATAAAAAATAAGATCGTTTTTTTGCGGAACAGCAGAAAAAAAACCAAGGTTTGCATCGTAACCTGAATTAAAGATCAATGCACTTTCTGCGTTATGAAAAGCCGCAATTTCCTGTTCAATTTCTTCTGCCAGCAAACTGTTTCCGGCCAGTAATCTTGATCCGCCTGAACCTGTTTTTTTTGAATTGTGCTCTTTGGAAATTTGTTTGAGCGTTTTTTTAAGAATTCCTTTTTTTGAGAATCCGAGATAATCGTTTGAAGAAAAATCTATATGTGTTTCAGGAATGTTGCGAAGACTTCTTAAAAGCCCTTCAGAACTTCTTTCAGATAAAAGTGATTGTAGTTTTTTTTCAGAAAACATGTTTACTCGCGCGAAACATCTATACGGATGCCGAACATGACACCATACGAAAAAATATTGTGAACGATGCGGGCCGGCGCCTCGCTTGCTGCGTTGCGAAAATACTTGTACTCAAAAGTTGGATGAATGTAGGCGTAAGTGTGCGGATACAATTTATAATCTGCAATAAAACCAGTGTTCATGAACAACACGGATGCTTTATTGTCCATTCCCAAAAAATTAATGTGATTAACGTAAGAATATCCGAAATAGCCTGCCTGCGATTTTAAATTGAACGTAAAATAATCGTTGCTCAGGCGTTGAATGGGAATCTCAATCTGAGCATACATTTTTTCGAAACGGAATTTTTCTTCAAAATAATATTGAGTGGAATTTATTTTTAATTTTTCGATATAAAATTCTTCAAAGCAAAGCCCCATTCCCAATCTAACATTCATAACAGGGGCAGACACATCTACATTAACGCATTTGGTGGTGTTACGCGCTTTAAAATTTACTTTACCGCTAAACATTTCTGCACCGCTGGTATCGTATAAGGCGCTTTGCTCAAGTTTAGAGAACCAGTTTGCGTTGCCAATTCCGTAAGCCATGGCAACAAAATATTTATCCTTAGGGCCGTCTTTAAATAAACGCTGCGCATCTGCTTTCTCAAAAGAAAATCCGATAAGCAATAGTAAAACTGCTTTTAAAATTATATTTTTTCTAAACTTCAACTGCTTGTTTTTTCTTTTTAAATGCTTCCTGAGGTTTTAAGCCAAGTATCTTAAACATTTCCATATCCTGGTTAAATTCAGGATTAGGAGTGGTCAGTAATTTATCTCCTGCAAAAATTGAATTGGCGCCTGCCATAAAACAAAGCGCCTGACCTTCCATACTCATATTCATTCTTCCGGCAGAAAGTCTTACCTGTGTTGTTGGAATAATGATTCTTGTTGTTGCGATCATGCGCACCATTTCCCAAATAGAAACAGGTTCTTGTTTTTCAAGGGGCGTACCTTCTACAGCCACCAAAGCGTTAATTGGAATGGATTCTGGCTGCGGATATAAATTTGCAAGGGTGTAAAGCATTGAAATTCTGTCTTCTTCTTTTTCTCCCATGCCAATAATTCCGCCAGAACAAACAGTCATACCTGCCTTACGCACATTTTTTATTGTGTTTAAACGATCGTCATAAGTGCGTGTAGAAATAATGCTTTCGTAATTTTCTTCTGATGTATCAAGATTATGATTGTAAGCGTAAAGGCCTGCGTCTGCCAATTTTTGTGCCTGCTCTTCGGTTAACATTCCTAAAGTGCAACAAACTTCCATTCCTTTTTTATTAATGGTTTGCACCATTTCAAGCACACGGTCAAAATCTTTATTGTCGCGTACTTCTCTCCAGGCAGCTCCCAAACACATGCGTGATGCGCCACCTGCTTTTGCATTATCTGCGCAGGCGTTCACTTCATCATTACTCATTAGTTTATGCACCTTAACGTTGGTGTGGTAAC
>JACMLS010000427.1 GCA_014379485.1 Bacteroidia bacterium
ACTCCATCCACCGGTCCTTGAAAAGCAGAAACCTCAGTTGCTACAGAATCAATGGTAGTTACTGTTTCCTGGTCAACAAAATAATCCTCAGCTTTAAAAGAAAGGTCGCAGATCCAATTGTCGTCCGCAAGGTATTTTGTTTCAGCGGTAAACGATTCTGGTTTTTTATTATTTGAAAAAGAAGACGCGGCAATTTGCCACTCTGTTTCTGTTGGAAGATCATACTTTACACGGTATGGCTTTTTTTGAGATGCAAGAAAATTATTTCTGAGATCTGTTCTCCATGCCAAAAAAGCTTTTGCCTGCCACCAGCTTATTCCAACAACCGGGTAATCATCATAAGCCGCATGCCAGCAATACATGTTGGTCATGGGTTCGTTGTACGAATAAGTAAAATCATTTACCCACGATAAAGTATCGGGATAAACATTTATCTCTTTCGTAATTTTCTCTCCATTTACATCACAGGTAAAAATATATTTTAATTTGCGCTTATCCACTTCATCCACCGTGTAATAACGTTCATTTTTTGGCAGATAAAATAAAGTGTTCAACACTGTTTTATACTGTTCTTTCTTCAGATCAAGTTTTGTTTTCCAGTTCAGGCGTCTATTTTTTGATGTATTGCTCTTAGGATTTTCATCCGACAGCCAGAATTCAGAAAAACCATTTTCTGCAAGAATGGTTCTCATAACACTGTCTCTTACATAATTTGTAAACTGCCTGTACATGTTATTGCTGATCTCTGACTTCTCAAAGTAAAAGGGCTCTATCAGTTCATCCAAAGAGCCTTTATAATACACTTCTTCATTGCAAAAAGAATCGAGCGAAGATCTTGCACCATCTGTGTTGAAACGTAAGGAGGGCCAGGCGTAAAAATCTACCCTGCCCTGGTAAATACGCTTTCCGAAAATGTTTATTCTTCCGGCTGTATCAAAGTATGAAACGGGATTTGCGTTGAACAAAACAAAATTTTCTTCACCGCCCGGATTCTTTTCGTAAAATTCTTTTTTCTTTTTTGCTTTCTCAAGCAATTGTTTCTGGTATTCTTTATCAACAAGCTGCGGTACCAAAAAAGAATTCTGAAAAGCACGGCCCGGCCCGTTCTTAGATATAATTTTAGTTGAAAGTTTTTCTGCCAGAACCTGTGCTGAAAAAAATCCAAGAAAAAAGGAAAAGGAAAAAACCAGAATAATTTTTCTCATAAGAGGGTGTTTTAATTTACAAGAATAACGAAATTTTAAGGAAAAGTAACATTCCTGCGCACTCTTTTCACACAATAAAATACCGCTGACAAATTAAAATGTTCCGTTTATAAGGTAAAATCCAAACGCAAAATAAACATTGGGAAATAAGAGTTGATTCTGAGTAATTTTATAAAACCAAAAACATTTACCATGAAAAATTTCTACACTTCAGCTGTTTTAATGCTCGCCGTATTTTTTACAAACGCGCAATCCATAAAAAGTCCACCACCGGGAGGAAACCGCAAAGCAATGATTGCTGAAAATATTGGTATTACCAACGTAACAATTAATTACGACCGGCCCGGAGTAAAAGGGCGCGAAGGAAAAATTTACGGAACACCTGTTGTACACGAAGGTTTTCAGGATCTTGGTTTTGGAACAAGTAAAGCAGCGCCCTGGAGAGCAGGTGCAAATGAAAATACTACCATAGAATTTTCTACAGATGTAAAAGTAGAAGGAAAAAACCTGCCCGCAGGTAAATACGGTTTTTTTGTTGCGTATGGAGCCAATGAATGTATCGTGATCTTTTCTAAGAACAGCACTTCCTGGGGAAGTTTTTTTTACAGCGAAACAGAAGATGCTTTAAGGGTAAAAGTAAAACCTGTTATACTTGAAAAACAAGTGGACTGGCTGAAATACGAATTCATTAACCAAAGTGAAACCGCAGCAACCATTGCATTGCAGTGGGAAAAAGTGATGATCCCGTTCAGGGTAGAAGTTGATCTTATTAAAACGTCTTTAGAAAACTACAGGCTTGCATTAAGAAATAAAGATGGTTTTAAATGGGAAGCCATGGAACAGGCGGCATCTTTGTGCAACGAAAATAATGTGAGCCTTGAAGAAGGTTTGCAATGGTCTAATTCTGCAGTAAGTTTTGATAAAAATTTTCAGACATTAAGTACCAATGCGGGCCTGCTTGAAAAACTCGGAAAGAAAGCGAAAGCAGATTCTGTAATGCAAGAAGCGATGAATGTTGGCAGTATGACAGACCTTCATCTATATGGAAAAAAATTACTGACACAAAAAAAGAAAAT
>JACMLS010000428.1 GCA_014379485.1 Bacteroidia bacterium
ATAATCCGCTTCTGTGATTCAGCAGGTTATCTATTGTTATTTTTTTTGCATTCGGAACTTCAGGAAAATATTTGGATAAAAGATCTGATCGCTTTATTTTTTTTTCATCCACCAACTGAAAGATCATTACGGCAGTAAACATTTTTGAAATGGAACCGATCCGGTATTTTGTGTCCTGGTCTGCATGCATTCTTTCCGGCCAGTTCTCAACAGCATGGCCCATTGATTTTGTGTAAAGTACGTTTCCATTTTTAGAAATGCACAAAGAACCCATACATTTATTGTTTTTATCAAGCGCATTTGTAAAACTGTCAAGTTTCATTTTATTTAAAGTCTGCGCAAACGCAACAGATCCTCCAATGGCAAGAATGAAAAGTAAAATATTTTTTTTCATAATTTTAGTTTTGTTGGCGGTATTAACAACCTTCTTAAGGCATGTCAAAGGTAAATAAGTTTTTGTTTTTAGGGGAGAAATAAATCTGAAAAAGCACAATTTTAAGCGGAAATTAAATGTTTGTCCCCCGGAAGAGGCGCTTCGTCTTACAGTTGAAAATGGTCTTGAATTATTCTGTAAAATGCATATAGCGTTTTCTACTCCCTGTACTATGAAAAAAGTTTTACTTGCCACGTTTCTTTGTATTGTATTGACCGGTACAAGGGAATTGAATGAAGGAATTTATCTTCTAAAATAAACTGTTCAGCAACAAATGTTGTCCGTAAAATAATTGTTCAGCGCTGATTCTGTTATTTTTATCATGATATTTTTTTTAGATTTTTAATCGCGTTAATAATTTCTTTTTCATCAGAGCCAGATGGAATATTCAGCAAAACACACAGTTCTTTTTTGAACGCTGAATTTTCGTTTGCGGATTTGTTTTTTTCTGAAGCTGAACCGGAGTCTGAAAGATTAAAAAGTTCTTCGAAACTATTTAGTGCAGAGTTTTTTTCATCTTCAGAAGCTTCTGTTTCTGCCGCTGAATTTTTGTTTCGCACAACTGTCATCTTTCCGAAAATGCTGTCAAAGCTGCTTACAATATCTTCTTTTGCGTCCGTATCAACAAAACATAAAATTTCTCCTGTTTTAACGGAGGTTTGAACCGGGAAACAGATTTGCAAAAGCTTTCCTGTAATCGCTGCAGGTATTTCCATATTCGCTTTATCAGTTTCAATTTCCGCTAGAATTTCTCCTTTAGAAATAAATTCACCTTCTTTTTTCAACCATTTTGTGATCAGTGCGGTTTCCATGCCGTCAGTTATTTTTGGAAGTAGCATGGCTTGTTTGTTCATCGGATCAGTTTAAAGAATGTTTGTTTTATTTAGTAAATTTTTTTTATTGAGAAAAGCAGGGAATTACTCAGTTGGTATTTTTTTTCTGATAAATAGTTTTCCGGTTCAATGTTTTTTCCTCCGGTTTCATAAATGAATTGGTATTCTCTTAAAGATTCAAAACAGGTTTTAAAAAGAGCTTTTACTTTTTTATCGAATAGAAAAATTCCAAGGCTGTTTGCAATTTTAAAAATAATTTTGGATAAAAACCTGCTTGAAATTTTTTTCTTCATAAAATACTCTTGCAGATATTTTGGATGAAAAGAGATAAAAAGAGATGGCAATTCAATTTTCTTTAAGTCGTTTGTCATTCCGGGTAAAATAAAAAATTCTTCCCCTTCAATATCCATTTTAATGAAATCAGCTTTTTTAATTTCATTTGTATGGATAAAATTTCCGAAAGTATTTGTCGCCACATTAATTTCATTACCCGAATCTCTTGATCGCTGCAATAAACTGGCCGCAGAATCTCCGTAAGTATTTCTTGCGAACAATTTTACTGTTCCTTCTTTTTCAGACAGTGCCACTTGCTCGCAGATAATTTTTTCCTTAAGAGATGGATTTATTTCAAGGTTGTTGAGCAACGCTTTGTAAGCAACCGGATCTGGTTCAATTGCATAAACTTTTTTTCCCAAGGTGGCAGCAAACAAAGTAAAGGGCCCTTCCCAGCTTCCAATATCTATTACAACACTTTCTTTATTCACTAATTTATAGAACACCTCAAAAGTTTCTTTTTCCCAGGCGCTTTCTTCAAGAGTATTCCAGAAAGCAGCATTTGAAGCCGTGTCAATTGAAAATGTCTGAGAATGTTTTGTGAATTGCTTTACCATTTTAAACAGAAGAAGTTTTTATTTCAGCAGGTGTTTCAAGCCTGTTTTTTTCTGCCTCATCAATATAATAAATACCCGCCATGCTCATAAAAACCAGCGAAGACATTTTTTCTTCTTCCATAAAGCCGTTAAAAAAACCATGAATAAAATAAGTGAAAAAACTCAGCACAATAGCAGTGGCCAGTATTTTGTTGTTCCTGTCCTTACAACGCTGTACAAGATTAATTCCTTTTAGAAT
>JACMLS010000429.1 GCA_014379485.1 Bacteroidia bacterium
AAATAATTTCTTTCAAAAAAACACTTTCAGAGTGGTTAGGATGTTCAACAAATCCTAATTTCCTTCTGTTTTTAGAAATCAGACTCGGTGTTCTTAGCGTTGCAAATCTAAATAGGTCTGTTTTGCTTGTTTTTTCTTTCTGGTTTATGCTATCCATAATGTATGAGTTTTTAATTTGGTTGCCGAAAGGATTATATTTAAAATAATTTTCAAATCTATTTCAGTGTTTTGCGAGTACTTATTGCAATTCTTCAATCAAACCAAGCCACCCATTCTTTGAGTGATATGCCAAATAATTGTAAGGCTTATCAAATCTTTCCGTCTTGTTTGCGTATCCAATTTTTATTACTCGTCGCAAAAAAAAACCCACAGCATTTCTTTAAAAAAAAGAAATGTTGTGGGTGGTTTACAAGGCTAAGCTACAATTTTTATTTAAATGCAAAACACATTTTAGCCAAAAATTTCTATATCAATGGAAAATTAATCAGATTTTGTTCTAATACCATTTGGAAATATAAAATAGGTTGCAAATAAATTAACCAATTGCTTTTTTCTGGTTTTGGAGCATTTACTACAGTTTGGCCAATTTGGTTTTGACTTCCGTTTCCTCTACGCAGGTAGGTGTTACTTATAGTAAACCCTGGTTAGCCTCTTAAGTTGATCGAAAGCCGGAAGGAAGAATTTTGCTGTAGTGCTCTGTGCTATTAAAATTAAAAACGCTTGCAATAACTCCTGTCCTCTGATTTATCTGGATTGATTACCTTACTACAAAACTCAAAGCGTTCATGTTCTTTTCCCTTGCGATAGCATTTTACATACGGCCATGCAGGTTGTAAATTTTATTACTGTAACTTCTTTTTTGCGCAAATACCACTTTGAACAGATTCGCCTTTGTTTTTTCTCAATCGCTGGCGCCGGCTTAATTTTTTTGACGTACACGTGTACTTACCTGAGATCAATTCCTGCAATTTATTTCAACTACTTTTTCACTTACAATACTATTCTAAAATGGAATAGGTGGATTTGATATTCGGCTTACTACTAACTATGTCTGTATTACTCCCACATTATATCTCTTCTTACTAGGTTTATGATTCGCTGCTTCAATGCCCATAGAAATAATTTTACGTGTGTCGAGTGGATCTATAATTCCGTCAACCCACAATCGTGCAGCCGCGTAATAGGGAGATGTTTGTTTGGTATATCTTTCTGTAATGGTATCTAAGAGAATTTTTTCGTCTTCGGGTGTAATTACTTTTCCTTGCCCTTTTAATGTAGAGACCTGAATCTGTAATAAAGTTTTTGCTGCCTGCGCACCGCCCATTACAGCAATTTGCGCTGTTGGCCATGCGTAAATTAAACGGGGGTCGTAAGCTTTGCCGCACATTGCATAATTACCGGCGCCGTAAGAATTGCCAAGTATAAACGTAAATTTAGGTACCACAGAATTACTCATGGCGTTTACCATTTTTGCCCCGTCTTTAATTATTCCGCTATGTTCAGAACGGGAACCTACCATGAAACCTGTTACATCCTGCAAAAACACCAAGGGAATTTTTTTCTGATTGCAATTCATAATAAAACGTGCAGCTTTGTCTGCGCTGTCATTATAGATCACACCACCAAACTGCACTTCGCCTTTTTTTGATTTAACTACTTTACGCTGATTAGCCACTATACCAACAGCCCATCCATCAATACGCGCAAGTCCGCACAAAATACTTTTTCCATACAACTCTTTGTATTCATCAAACTCAGAATTATCTACCAGGCGATGTATGATCTCAACCATATCGTATTGCTTATCGCGTGCATCAGGAATGATTCCGTAAATATCCTGCGGGTCTTTTTTGGGAGCAACTGGTACCGCACGGTCAAAACCTGCTTTATCATAATCTCCTACTTTGCTCATGATGTTGCGGATTCTTTCAAGACAATCTTTATCGTCTTTACATTTATGATCTGTAACGCCCGAAATTTCGCAATGCGTGGTTGCCCCGCCTAATGTTTCGTTATCAATATTTTCTCCCACAGCCGCTTTTACAAGATATGAACCTGCAAGAAAAATGGTGCCGGTTTTATCTACTATCATGGCTTCATCGCTCATGATTGGTAAGTAAGCGCCACCTGCAACGCAAGAACCCATAATGGCTGCGATCTGCAAAATTCCGCTGCTGCTCATAATGGCGTTGTTTCTGAAAATTCTTCCGAAATGTTCTTTGTCAGGAAAGATCTCATCCTGCATTGGTAAAAAAACGCCCGCACTATCTACTAAATAAATGATAGGCAAACGGTTTTCCATTGCAATTTCCTGCGCTCGCAGATTTTTTTTGCCGGTGATCGGAAACCAGGCACCTGCTTTTACAGTTGCGTCGTTGGCCACTACAATCACTTCTCTTCCGCTTACGTAACCCACTACTACAACAACGCCACCGCTGGGGCAACCTCCGTGCTCTGCATACATTTCATCTCCGGCAAAAGCGCCCACCTCAAAACGCGGAGCACCTTTATCCAATAAATGATCTATACGTTCGCGCGCAGTCATTTTTCCCTGCTCGTGCTGTTTTTCTATCCGGGCTTTTCCTCCCCCCAAATACACTTTTGCAAGTTTTTGCTCAAGGGCAGAAACACCCAGTTTCAATTTATCTTCGTTGCGGTTAAAATCAAGATCCATAAAAAAAATTTAGTCCCAAATATACTATTTAGCAGCTGAATTCTGTTACAATAAATTGAAAAGGAAACGAAAAAAACTTCACAAAAAATGGGCCTGA
Organism: Bacteroidia bacterium; assembly: GCA_014379485.1. Classification (GTDB taxonomy): domain Bacteria; phylum Bacteroidota; class Bacteroidia; order B-17B0; family Aurantibacillaceae; genus AM-1111. Next base: position 2,772 of record JACMLS010000429.1, read on the forward strand.
GGTGCTTAGAAGTGCTGCTCGCGCGCAATGTCATTAAGTTAAGCTTTTCAAT
>JACMLS010000430.1 GCA_014379485.1 Bacteroidia bacterium
ACTGGCGGCAAATATTTTTATTCACTAAAACGCAGTTATTATGAAGGCTCAACTTTTACTTTAATTCAAAGCATAACAAATAATGTAGGGGCAATGCCTTTTATCGGAGTACTTTTTAATTTAACTGACAGGGTTGCTTTTGCCACTTCAACGAGTTTTTCAATAAACTATTCCAGAACAAGCACACAGTACATTTATTCGTACAACTATTATGTGCCAAACTCTACAGCTTACGAAAAAAGGGTCACCACACATATCACACCTCCATTAAGAATTGATTTCAGGTATAGTTTTTAATTTTTGGGCGGAAGTTTTTCCCTATAAAATCGTAATTTTACAGTATAAAAATTCACGATGAGCAAAACAGTCATTAAAGCAAACACCCGCGGCCATGCAGACCATGGCTGGTTAAAAGCAAATCATTCTTTTTCTTTTGCAGGATATCATGATGATGCACGCACTCACTTTGGCGCCTTGCGTGTGCTGAACGATGATAGTATTGCGGCCGGAATGGGATTTGGAACACACCCGCACGATAATATGGAAATTATTACCATTCCGCTTTCGGGTGCGCTTGAGCATAAAGACAGTATGGGCAACCATGGCGTAATTAAAAGCGGAGATGTGCAGGTAATGAGTGCAGGTAGTGGAATACAACACAGCGAATTTAACCACAGCAAAACAGAAGGTTGTACGCTTTTTCAGATATGGCTTTTTCCGAATAAAAAAAATGTTAAGCCACGTTACGATCAGCGCACTTTGGATGTTACCCAACGAAAAAATAAATTTCAGCAGGTTATTTCTCCCAATGAAAACGATGAAGGAAGCTGGATTCACCAGGACGCCTGGTTCTCAATGGCGTCTATGGACAAAGATCTTGAATTGCAATACGATTTAAAGCGCAACGGAAACGGAATTTACCTGATGGTTATAGAAGGTGAAATTGCCGTTGAAGGCGAACTGCTGCAAAAACGCGATGCTATTGAAATTACAGACATTACTTCCATAAAAATAAAAGCTTCAGAAAAAAGTGAAATACTTTTAATGGATGTTCCTATGAAATGGTAAGTTGAGATGAAAGGAAGGTTTTCTGAAGTATATGGTATAAGTATAAGGCCCTTTTTTATGATGACCCATCTTATACTCTATACTTATACCTTATACTCAGTACTTGAACCATACTGCAGGAAAACTATCTCGCCGATTTTTCAATGGAACTAAGTCTGCCCCGCGTTTAAAAACTGTTACCCGAATTTGTTATACTATAATAAGCCATTATTGTCGTATATTTAATTCTGAATTCTTTTCTTATAAAATGCGTATTCTTTTCTCTTTTATGATTTTGTTTTGCATTGCTTTCTGTGGTGCCCAAACAAAATTTACACCCCAACAATTTAATTACAATGGCGAAATGTGTTTTGTTTTTCCGTTTCGGAGTCAAACCATCTCAGGCATACCGCCAACTGGTTTTATTTTGCCCGATGGGAAATACGTTCTCTTTCATGATTATTCGTTTAAAAGGAATAAGAAGAAAGAAAAAATGGAGATCAGCGATTCTACCACTGTAATTGCTGTTTTTTCTTTTGCGAATAATTTACCAAATGGCCCGGTTACTATTTTTTATTATGGCCATGATGAAAATGAAGTGTTATTAAAAAAATTAGATAATAAAACAGAAGGTTTCTATAAAGACGGGTTAAAAGAAGGAGAGTGGATAGTAACCTACCCGGAAAGCGGAAAGTTAGTTGAACATTATAAAAACGGATTAAAACACGGCACCTATATAAGTTTTGATAAAAGCGGAACTAAAGAATGGTATTGCAATTACGAAAACGGCCAACTTAACGGTGAATATATTGAATTGCACAAAAACATTCTTACAAGCCGGAAAAAATACCTTAACGGCAATGTAGTTGATACGGTTTACGAATATTTTATTAACGGCAAGCTCAAATTTATCTGCGATGCACTGGATGAGAGCAAGAACTATGAATTACCGCCTGCAAACGGCTTTGAAAAGTTTTACGAAGAGGAGTTGAAATATTCGTTTCCTTACAATTACAGCAGCAGCGGGTATAAAGTAAAATCATTTTACAAAAAATATGAGTCTAACGGAAAACTCTACTATTCTTTTAGATTGACTAACGGCAGAAATCCGGAGTTTGATTCTCTTATTTACAGCAAAGAAAAAAAATATGTGGCGCAAAAATTTATCGGGCCAGACAAACAGCAGCACTATAAATTTACTGTATACACCCGCACGGGTTCTTACCTTGAGGCGCGCATTGATTATTATAACGGCGCACAATGGTACAACAGAGAAAAACTGAGCTGGGGAAAAAATCCGTACAAAGCACCTAAGGTAAAATTGCCGAAAAATCAAAAACCAATTAAAACATTCAACTATTCATCTTTTGAAGACATTATAGTACACCAGCAAAAGAGAAGAGATGGGATTCACACATATCATCTCATTCCATCCTTAAAATACTGGTGGGAAGAATTACCGAACGGAAAACACATTCAACGTCCTGCAGAAATTTCTAAAACAAACTGGTCTGTGCTGGCAAAAGACACTTTTGTTTTTGAAAACGGAAAATTCAGTAAAACAGAGGATGTCTTTTTTCAGGAAAGCGATCTGAAAAAAATTTCTTACGACCAGGGAAACAACAGCACATTATTTCCCGGTTACCAAGCCGGTAGAATATATCGTTATCAGAAC
>JACMLS010000431.1 GCA_014379485.1 Bacteroidia bacterium
CCGGAATTCCATTGCAGGATGTTTCCTGTTCATCACACGAAGTGGATATAAAATTCAATGAGAATTCCTCGGCACAAATTGACCTTAAAAGTTCAGACAAAATACGCGGCAACAAAGATTTTATTTTGCATTATCGTTTAACCGGAAATAAAATTCAGGAAGGTTTAATGTTGTATGAAGGAGAAGACAAACAAGGTTATTTTTTAATGATGCTGCAACCGCCAAAAACAGTTGCGCCTACTGATCTTCCAGGTCGTGAATATATTTTTATTATGGATGTTTCCGGAAGCCAGAGTGGTTTTCCTTTAGAAGTCTCCAAGGAGCTTATGAAAAATTTATTGACAGGTTTACGTCCGAAAGATGTTTTTAATGTAATGGTGTTTGAAGGTCGTGCCGGATTTATGTCTGAAACTGCTATGAAAGCTACTCCTGAAAATATTACGAAAGCAGTTGAATTTGTAGATAAGCAAAATGCAGGCGGAGCAACGCAAATGCTTTCTGCAATAAAAAAAGCAATGACTTTTCCGAAGACAGAAAATTTTTCGCGCACCTTTGCCATTTCAACAGATGGTTACATTAGCATGGAACCTGAAGTTTTTGAGTACATAAAAAACAATTTAGGTGAGGCCAATTTTTTTGCTTTTGGAATTGGAACGAGTGTAAATCGCTTGATTATAGAAGGAATTGCGCATGCCGGAATGGGCGAACAGTTTGTGGTGACTAAAAAAGAAGAAGCCGCCGCAACAGCAGAAAAATTCAAAACCTATATTTCAAATCCTGTTCTTACAAACATTAAAATAAATTACGGTGGTTTTGGCGTTTCTGATGTTGTTCCGCTAAATGTTCCTGATGTTTTTGCATTGCGTCCCATTATTGTTTTCGGAAAATATAAAGGAGCTCCGTCAGGAAATATTACTGTGAGCGGAATCAACGCATCAGGAAAATATTCTAAAACAATAAATGTTGCTTCTGCAAAAGCAGGAAAAGAAAACAGTGCGCTCAAATATCTTTGGGCAAGACACACCATTCGCGGTTATGAATTGGATGGAAAGATCAGAAACGACAGAAAAAAAGAGATCACACAACTTGGACTTGAGTACGGATTGCTTACAGAATACACATCGTTTGTTGCTGTTGACAGTGAGATACGTAACCAAGGCGGAAAGCAGGATTCGATTGCACAACCTTTGCCTTTACCGGAGGGAGTTTCTAACAACGCACTTATGTTTACTGCGAGAAAACAACAAATGCAGCAAGCCAACTCATATAAGAGCATGTCCGATGAGAAAATTATAGTTCGGGAGCAGTATAAAAAGATGGCAGTTGAGAAAAAAACGGAATCTATCAAAGAATATAAGGTGGCAAAAGAATCTAATTCAATACAACGTAGCTCTGATAATGAAATCAAAACGATTGCGGTTGCAGATACAGTGAGCAAAGTTGAAGAGGTTGCAGAAAAGGTAGAAGTAATGCCCGAATTTCCGGGCGGACAGGATTCGCTTCAGAAATTTTTGCGGGAAAATATTAAATATCCAAAGAGTGCCAAAGACGCTAAGATAGAAGGCACGGTGTACATTCGTTTTACCGTTGGTAAAGACGGTACTATAAAAAATGTTGTGCTTGTAAAAGGTCAGAACCAGGACCTGGCCAATGAAGCCTTGCGTGTTGTAAAACTAATGCCGAAATGGAAACCCGGAATGCAGACAGGAAAAGTGGTGGCGGTTCTATACACAATGCCTGTAAAGTTTAAGTTGTAGATTAGTTAATCGTTATCAGTTATCAGTTAATTGTTGGCTCCTGCTGAATTATTTTTTCTTCTCAAAAACCGCGTTACCATTTGTGGTATTTGGAACCATAACAAATTTTGCATCAGTAATTTTGGAAAAAAGATATTTTCTTGTGAGCACATCAATTTTTTTTAATTCTTTACGGCTTGTTTTGTTTGAAAAAAATGCAGACCACTTTGTGCTTTCGGAATTTTTTCGCGAAAAGATCTTAATGAAACTGTAAGAAGAATCTTTTACGGAAGTTTCTTCGTAAAATCCAAAACGGATCATAAAAGATCTTTTTGAGACGGAATCTTTTATTTCTGCAAAATATTTTCCTTC
>JACMLS010000432.1 GCA_014379485.1 Bacteroidia bacterium
CTCAATTTGACGCATACCAATCTCCTGGTAAGTTACATGTACGGTTGTTTCAGTAATGCCGTACATATTAATTAACTGAGCAGACGGGTATTTTTTAAACCAGGAACGCAGTTTTGCCGGGCTCAATGCTTCTCCGCCAAATATTACGTAACGAAGTTTTGATTTAAAATCTGCAGCACCTTCTTCTTCCTTTATAATATTATAAAAAGATGAAGGAGTCTGGTTGAGTACAGTTACCCCTTCGCTGCTTAGTAGTTTTAAAAACGCCTGCGCGTCGCGGGCTACTATTCCCGGAACAATGACCAGTTTTCCTCCATACAATAATGCTCCATACATTTCCCACACAGAAAAATCAAAACTGTAGGAGTGAAACATGGTCCACACATCCTGCTGGTTAAAATCAAACATGCAGGGCTCTGTTTTAAAAAGTCGTACTACCTGGCGGTGTCCTATAATAGCTCCTTTGGGCTGGCCGGTGGTACCTGATGTGTATATTACATACGCACGGTCATCGGGTTTATTTATTGGCTCAGGATTTAAATGACTATATGTGTTTGCTGTAGTTTTAAATTTATCCAGTTCTTCAGCGTCAATTAACAATTTACTTTTACTATCGTCTAAAACGTAAGCTATACGCTCAGCAGGGTAGTCCACATCAAGGGGTACATAAGCTCCGCCGCTTTTTAATGTTGCAAGCATAGCAATCACCATCCATTCACTTCTGTCAAGTTTTACAGCTACAAGGTCGTTGGCTTTTATCTGGTGAACCTTGCGCAGATAATGTGCAAACTGATTTACTTTTTGGTTTAAAGAGAAATAGCTTAAAGTTACATCCTGGTAAACCAAAGCAATTTGTTGGGGTGTTTTGGTAACCTGTTCTTCGAATAGTTCTGTAATTGTTTTTTCTTTAGGATAGGTAGCATTCGTATTATCAAAAACTTTAAGTAAATAATTTTGTTCATCAGAAGTAAGGTAATTCAGTTGCTGAACGGGCGTATCAGGATGGGCTAATGAAGCGTTTAAAAAAGATATAAAATGAGCGCCAATACGTTCTGCTGTTGACCGGTAAAAAAGATCGCTGTTATATTCTACATTCATTCCTAACTCGCCGTTTTGTTCGGCAAAAGAAAAGGTCAGGTCAAACTTACTCTTTGTATGCTCTCCTTCATTATAACGGCTTATGCTGAGTGCGCTTAGTCCTGAAGTGGTGTTGCCGGGTGTTGTTGTTGTTTCTGCATTCTGAAGAACGATCATCACATCAAACAATGCGCTCCGGCTCATATCACGAACCGGCTGTAAATCATTCACCAGTTCATCAAACTGGTAGGCCTGGTGTTCATATGCGCCAACTGTTGTAGATTTTACTTTTTTAAATAAATCTTTAAAACTGTCATTACCGCTAAATTGGGTGCGTAGCGTTAATGTATTTGAGTAAACCCCTATCTGATCTTCCAGGTCTACATGTTCTCTTCCTGCTATTGGGCTTCCCAGAATTATGTCGGTTTGGTTTGTATAGCGGTACAGCAATGCGTTTAATGTTGCAAGTAATCCCATAAACAGGGTGCCACCTTCTGTTTGACAAAATGCTGCCAATGATCTGAGTGTTTGATTTGCAACCTGGAAACTTACCTGCCCTCCGTTATAAGTTTTTATTAAGGGACGTGATTTGTCAGGAAGCAGCGCCAATACCGGTAAGGGGCCCTGCAACTGAGATAGCCAGTATGATTTGTGGACAGCCCAGGATGTTTCTTTTTTCTGGTTTTGTTGCCACACCGCATAATCTTTATATTGGATACGGAGTGGGTTGATGGGATTGTTTGTGTTGTACAAATAAGAATTATACAACACAAACAACTCCTTCATCAGAATCTGCATTGACCAGGAATCATTTATAATATGATGTATTACGTAAGTAAAGATCCATTTATGATCTGCTACCTGGTACAGGCGTGTTTGCAGAAGCGGACCCGCAGCTAAATTAAAAGGGCGGGTCAGATCTGCCTGGATCAGTTTTTTCACTTCCTTTTCTCTGTCGCTGTGTGTGCGCAGATCAATAGAAACGGGTTCAAAACCAATTTCAGAAGGAGAGAGTATGAACTGGCGAATCTCTTCCTGTTCGTTATTTCTGAAAACGGTGCGCAGACTTTCGTGGCGTTCTACCAATGCTGCAAAAGAACGTTTTAATACATTAAAATCAAGCGTACCTTCAAAAACAAAAACGTCTATATCATTATAAGCAATGTTCCCTTCATCAAACTGGCTGAGCATCCATAATCTGAATTGAGCCGAAGAGAGCGGATAATTTTCGCTGATATCTGCAAGGGGTATAGAACTGTGCATTGTTTTCTGATCAGCAAATTCTCCGATCAGTTGTACCAAGCTCAATTTGTTTTCTTTGATCTCAGTTAAAATTTCAGGAGTAATGACCCCTTTGGGTCCTTTAATGTCAAGCGCTCCGTTTACCAGCTTAACATTTACTTTAAGTGCTCTTAATTTTTTATACAGTACAAGACTCATATCACAAAATTTTCTGAATTGTTTTCATCTAAAACTTCCTCTTCTGTATTTATAAGAATTACTTTTTCAATTATTAAACTGCTTTCTTCAATAGTCGGGTTTTCAAAAAACTGCGCCATACGGATGTTCACTTCAAATTCTTTTCTGATCCTTGAGTAGAGCTGAATTGCAATAAAACTGTTTCCTCCTATCATGAAAAAATTATCTCTTACCCCAACTTTGTCTTTCGGTACTCCAAGTATTTCTGCCCATAAAACGGTCATTCGCTCTTCTGTTTTGTTTCTTGGGCCAACATAATTATTCTCTGTTTCTTCATCTGTGGTAATTAATTTTTCCAGGGCCTTTCTGTCAATTTTTCCATTTGGAGTTAAGGGAAGAGTATCAAGTTTTACAAAGTGCTGTGGTATCATGTAAACCGGCAGGGTATTTGCCAGGAATCTGCGCAAGTCTGCATTTATGATTTTTTCTTTACTTTTTATGTAGGCAACTAACCTGGGAGAGCTGTTCGTGGTTTTTCTATCAGCCATCACCACTGCGGTCTCTATTCCTGCATAAGATATAAATGCATTTTCTATTTCACCTAATTCAATTCTGTAACCATTAATTTTTACCTGGTCGTCCTTTCGCTCAATGTATTCAATGTTTCCGTCTTGCAACCACCGGCCAAAATCTCCTGTTCTGTAAACACGTTCTCCATTAATAAAAGGATTGCTCATGAAGCGCTCGGCAGAGAGTTCTGCATTATTAATGTAATTACGTGTTACTCCATGACCTCCTATGTATATTTCTCCCGGTACTCCTGCGGGGAGTAATTTCATGTTTTTGTCTAATATATAAACCTGTGTATTGGCAATAGGTTTTCCTATTAATATTTTGTCTGCGTTGCGCTCAATTTTTGTGCAGGTAGACCAGATTGTTGTTTCTGTAGGACCGTACATGTTATAAATTTCAACAGTGGGTGATTTTGAGTAAATGTCCTTTGTTAAAGAAAGAGGAAGTTTTTCTCCGCCCAGCAGAATTTTTTTAAGTGAGGGTGCTATTTTTCCTTCAGGATTTACAGAGTTGATAAGCATAGCCATTGACGGTGTGCACTGCATATGCGTTACATGGTGTCTTGTAAGTTGTGTACTTACAGAGTAGTCTTCTGATTCATCATTAAACCCGTTTTTTAAAGTTGTTACATGCTGCAGGCTTTTCATTACCGATGAAAAATCAACACCAAAATCAATAAGACAGGCAATTTCACTTACTCCTATCTCTTGCAGTTTGTGCAACATTTTTAAGGCGGTTGTTTTATTTCCTATCAAACTGGCATTTGTTACGTAACGTTTAAATGCGTATTCAAGTACATCGTTTAGATTTTCTTCGGTAAAATCTTCCGCTTCCATATTATGGCCCATTCCTTTGGCAAGATTTTTAATGAGGCCAACAGAGCTGCGTAAATATTCTATAAAGGGTTTTCGTGTAATTTCATGCGCTTCTTCTATGCTGTCTGCAATGTAGGTGTGTAACATTAATACCACTTTTGCATTGTCTGCATTATGCCCGCTGTCTATGTACGCTTTTTTGTACGCCTTTATTTTTGCTTCAAGTTCTTCTACGGTTTCACCAAGCAGATGGGTAAGTATGTTCATTCCCATTTTTCCTGCTGAAATAAATGTATCTGTATTTCCGGCAGAAGTAATCCAGATGGGTAATTCTTTCTGAACCGGTTTTGGATAAATTTTTGTTTCTGTAAGTATTCCGCTTCCGTTTTTTAGTTGTATAGCTTCGCCACTCCACAGTTTTTTCAGATCTTCTATCATCTTATACATTACTTTATGCCTGTCCTGATAGTGCTCAGGAGCAAGAACAAAATCATTTGCATGCCAGCCCGACGCACAGGCTATTCCGGCCCTTCCGTTTGACATGTTGTCTATTACAGACCATTCTTCTGCAACGCGTACAGTATTATTTAACGGAAGTACAACACTACCTGCCCGTATTTGCAGATGTGTTGTTATAGTAGACAAGGCTGCGCCCAATACGGCCGGATTTGGGAAGATGCCGCCAAATTCATGAAAATGCCGTTCCGGGGTCCATATGGCAGTATACCCGTTTTGGTCTGCATATTTGGCGCCTTCAATTAATAATTTATATTTTTCGGATTGATCTTCTATGGTTGCGTTTCCAAAGTAAAACAGGCTGAAGTCCATTTTTCCTTTTCCTGCCTGATTAATTTCTGCAATTTCCCTCACTTCATCCTGTAAGATCACTTTATAGCCTAGTGTTAATGTCCATACAAGTTCTAAAACTGAAATGTCAAATGTGTAGTTTGTAAGTGATAAAAGTGTACCGGGTTTCTCTCCAAAAACATTTGTCATTCCGGTAAAGAAGTTAACCACATTTTTATGTTCGATTAAACATCCCTTAGGTTTTCCTGTAGATCCGGAAGTGTAAATAA
>JACMLS010000433.1 GCA_014379485.1 Bacteroidia bacterium
CCAAATCCACCTCAGCTTTAAAAGAACCTTTGTCAAGCACATTGATTGACTTGGTAAGAATTTTAAATCCGAAAAGATCTACAGAAAGAGTGTATTTTCCGGGAGCAAGGATTATTACGTATTTTCCTGTATTCGGATTCGGAAGATAATTTCCTACAATTTCTCCTTTGGTATCCGTTACTGTTATAAAAACATCAGGATAATTTATTTTGCTTCCGTCTTCAGCAGAAATTGCACCGCGTATTACAGAAAGCTCAGGCTCTACTTCGCTAAACGTTACACGATAAATATCATAATCTCCGTAACCGCCCGGGCGCATAGAAGAAATATATCCGTAACGGCCAGAGAAAGAAATTCTGAAATTATTATCGTCTAATGTTGTGTTGATAGGATAACCTAAATTCTTTACGTTTTTCCATTTCATAGAATCAACGCTCCACTCTGCGTGAAAAATATCGTAACCACCCATGCTGATGTGTCCGTTAGAAGAGAAATACAATAATTTTCCGTCGGGAGAAATGTTCGGAAAATCTTCATCAAAAACAGTATTTACTTCATTACCAAGATTCACTGCTTCGCTCCATTTTCCGGTTGGAAGTTTTTTGCTCATGTAAAGATCTGTTCCGCCAAATCCGCCGGCACGGTTACTAGCAAAATAAATGGTCATTCCGTCTGGTGTAATAGAAGCAGCAATTTCATCTTTATCAGAATCAATTGTTTTATCTAATGCAACCGGTTGTTTGTAAACACTGTGTTCATCTCGCTCGCTCACATAAAGATTACCAACACCTTTTTTATCTTTTATGTAAAGGATCATGAACTCTCCGTTGGCACTTAAACCAACCAGCTCTTCTCCTGAATTGCCTTTGTTAATAGGGGCACCAATAACATACGCTTTTTCAAAAACTCCCATTTTTTCTCTTGAAACGTAAATGGAGTTAGCATAATTGCCGTCAGAAGCTTCCTGCGCATCTTTTGTTGGACGATTGGTATTGAATGCAATAAAAGATTCATCTACCGGCACAAAAGCATAACGATCGTTGTATTCTGAATTTACTTTTTCTCCCAGGTTCTCAAACACCACGTTGTTCGGAAATTTCATGAGCTCTTTTGCATTTAAGCAATACTGAATTTGCCTGTCTGCATCTTTTAAATTAAAGTCGGTTCCTTTACCGGCTGTTTTAAATTTGGTGTAGGTGTTAATGGCATCATCAAAACGATTTGCATAATGGTATGCACGACCCAGCAAATACCATGTATTGGGATCGCATTTTGGTTTGTGCGTTAAAATTTCTAAATAAGGAACTGCCTTTGCTTTGTTGATGTTTGTGTTCAGGTAACAAACAGCCACATTGTAATTGTATTTTTCGTTTTTAGGTTCCTGTGCCAACAGGTTCAAAAAATCATCCAGCGCATCGTCATAATTGCCGGCAATAAATTTGTCTTCTGCTTCTTTAAAAGTAACTTTTCTCACCTCATCATCAGGCTGAGCAAAAGATAAAAACGAAA